>CALISP010000001.1 GCA_938041705.1 uncultured Cocleimonas sp.
TCGTCCTGCTCGGCTTATTATTATTGGGTTTGACGGGCTTGATCGTGTTGTTCATTTCTTCACGATTATCACGACCTATTCGCGAATTAATCGAACAAACTAAAAAAGTCACTAGTGGCGAAAGCACCACGGTTGAAGTGCTAAAACAACCTGGTACATATGAACTTGCTGAACTTTCAAACAGTTTCGCAAAAATGTCACAGACTTTGCATGAACGTTCAGAATACATTCAACAATTCGCATCGCATGTTTCACATGAATTCAAGACGCCACTAACTTCCATGCAGGGGTCTTTGGAATTGTTGCAGGAACATGGTGATGATATGCCAGAAGAGCAACGTCAGCGCTTTATTGATAATTTAACGGCTGATACTGATCGTCTTAAACGATTGGTAAATAGACTCTTAGAACAAGCACGCGCCGATTCATTGCAGACCTCTTTAGAGTCTAGCAATCTTTTGAATTGTCTTAAAACGGTCGAATCACGCTATTCTGATAGCGATTTACATTTTGAAATTGATGATGAAAGCAGTTTTGATTTGGAGGTTAATATTGGCACATCAGCATTACACAGTGTCTTGAGTAATCTCAGCGATAACAGTCTGCAGCATGGCGCTACACAAGTAAAAATTAGTACTGAAAAACATGATAAAATTGTAAAACTATCCTTTCAAGATAATGGTTCGGGTATTTCTCAAGCCAATCAAGGACGTATATTTACACCATTCTTTACGACTAATCGTGAAACTGGTGGAACTGGACTTGGGCTAGGAATCGTTGAATCTATACTTAAAGCATCTAATGGCCGTATCGAAAGTAGAACTATTGATCGTAATATTGATGATAAGGATAATGTTAGCAATGAAGCAGGTGCATTATTTGTTTTGACTCTAGAACGTTCTTTGCTGAATAGCGCATAGGTACTTCACGACAACACGATACAACACAGCAGGAAAGAACTATATGAAAAAAAATCCTATTATTCCATTAATCATTGTCTTCTTTCTTATTTCTAGTGGCTTACTGAATATAGCCTTATGGTATAAAGATATTGGAAGCATTTATGGTTTGGTATTTGGTATTGTTTCTCTTATTTTAGCTTGGTTTGTGTTTCATTTTAGGCAAAAGAAATAGATCTAATATCATAAAACCCTTTAAAAGTAGGGGGTGTCATTACCTTTACTTTAAACATCACCTACAAGAATAACTTGTTGCTTAATCGCCATTCGATTGTTCAAAAACCCTTTCTAGGTTAAAGTCTCATTTATCCAATTGGCCTGAGGTCACTTCTTGTCCGCAACAGCTCCATCACCTGATCATTCATCTAAAACTGATGCTATTTCTGCTTCAAATACGAGTGGTTATGATATTTATAAACGCTTAGCGGGTTACTCAATTAAGCATTGGCGTTATCTTGTCTTTGCTGTCATCGGCTTAATAATTGCTGGTGTAACCGTGCCAATGTTCACCATCTATTTACAACCTTTGTTAGATGGAACTTTCACTGAAAAAAATCCAGATGTAATAAAGTGGGCGCCTTTTGCTTTATTAGCTATTTTTTTGCTACGGGGCATAGGTAGTTTTATATCCAGCTATTGTATGGAATGGGTAGGGCGTTCGGTGGTTAAAGAAATCCGTAGTGAATTATTCACCCGTTTATTGCGTTTACCCGTATCTTATTACGACAAAAATAATTCAGGACAACTCGTTACACGCCTCATTTTTCATGTCGAGCAGGTATCTCTTGCAGCTACTAAAGGTTTAACCGTCTTAGTACAAGACAGCGTTATAGTAATCGGTTCGATTGCTGTGATGATGTATTTGAGTTTTAAACTTACTCTGATAGTTCTCTTTGTAGCACCAATAATCGCCGTGCTTATTTCATATATTTCCAAGCGTTTTCGTAAATTGAGCAATCAAATTCAAGAGCAAGTTGGCGAAGTCACTCAAATCGGACATGAAACAATAGCGGCGACACGTGAAATTCGGATTTTTGACGGTATCGAATATGAATCAAAACGCTTTGAGAAGGTAAATGAATCAAACCATCGTTCATACATGAAACGTATTATTACTGAGCGTGTCAGCATGCCTGTAGTGCAAATGATAATGGCAGTTGCCTTATCGGTGATTGTTTATTCTGCAACTCATGGTGAAATGATAGAGAGCTTTACCGCAGGTAGTTTCACTTCATTTATGATGGCGATGGTGGCCTTACTTGATCCTGTTAAACGCCTCACTCAAATTAATTCTACTTTACAAGGTGGTATTGCCGCAGGTGAAAGTATTTTCTCGTTAATTGATGAAGCTCCCGAGAAAGATACCGGCACAAAAACGTTACAAAATACCCAGGGTAATTTTGAATTTAAAGACGTGGTATTTCGTTATAACAAAGAGACTGAAAGTGTTATTAAAGGCATTAATTTTTCTGTTAAGTCAGGAGAAAAAATAGCACTAGTAGGTCAGTCTGGTAGTGGCAAAACCACTTTAGTGAATTTGTTACCACGGTTCTACGATGGTTTTGAAGGTGTAATCAGTCTCGACGGTCTTCCCATTGCTGATATTAAATTACAAAATTTGCGTGAACAATTCGCTTATGTTGGTCAAGACGTCACGATGTTTAATGACAGTGTAAGAAACAATATTGCTTATGGCAATATGCGTTCAGCGACTGATGAGCAAGTTGCAGATGCCGCAGAGGCTGCATTTGCTTTAGATTTTATAAATAAATTACCACTCGGGTTTGATACGCAAGTAGGCGAAAACGGTACTTTATTATCGGGCGGACAAAAGCAACGAATCGCTATCGCGCGAGCTATTTTATCTGATGCGCCTATCTTGATTTTAGACGAGGCAACTTCTGCTCTTGATACTAAATCTGAACGACATATTCAAGAAGCACTTGAAAGGCTTTTGGAGAATAGAACAACTTTTATGATCGCTCATCGTCTGTCGACGATTGAAAAAGCGGATAAAATATTGATGATGGAAGCAGGTGAAATTATTGAATCGGGTTCTCATCAAGAATTATTAAAGAAGAAAGGCGCTTACCACAGATTGTATCAATTACAGTTTGAGCAAGGCTAACCATTTGCCATGAGTAACAGAACCAGTCGCGTACAACAATGGTTAGAATCTATTTGGTATGACGATGCCAAATCAAAAAGTATCGGTCGACACTTATTAATGCCACTGAGCTATTTATATAGTGCAATCAATAACTACCAGCGTAAAACTAAAACACAAAATCAAGTTACAGTGGCTTGTCCTGTAATAGTCGTCGGCAATATCACTATCGGCGGCACTGGTAAAACCCCACTGACCATCTATATTGTAAAATTGCTTCAAAAAGCAGGATATAACCCAGGAATCATTACTCGGGGTTATGGCGGTAAAGCAAAGACTTGGCCACAATTAGTTACAGCAAGTAGTGATGCTAGCTTGGTCGGTGATGAGGCTGTGTTGATGGCACAAAGGACTGATGTTCCTGTTTATGCTGGTGCGAATCGTTTGGAGTCGGTTGCTGAGTTATTAAAAGAACATGATTGTGATGTCATCGTTTCTGACGATGGTATGCAACATTATAAGTTACCAAGAGACATTCAAATCGCTGTTATTGATGGAAAGCGCCTATTGGGTAATGGTTACTGTTTGCCTGCTGGGCCTTTGCGAGAAAAAAAAGAGCGTTTGGATGATTGTGATTTGATAGTAATGAATGGTAAAAATAGCAAAGGCAGCGATAGTGTTAATGTTAATGACTCTCTTACTGATTACTTTGAAATGGCTTTAGAAGGGAAGGTTTTAATCAATTTATCAACTGCTGAAGAAAAACTACTCAGTGATTTTAAAGACCAAGAATTACAAGCATTAACAGGAATAGGAAATCCCTCGCGCTTTTATTCAACACTTAAAGCGAATGGGTTAACCGTGAATGAAAATAGCTTTCCTGATCACTATGCTTTCGAAACAAGTGACTTGTCATATACGAGTGAAACGACAGTTATCATGACTGAGAAAGATGCGGTAAAGTGTAAACCATTAATTGGTGATGCTACACATTATTGGTATTTACCGATAACAGCAACCTTATCAAATGAATTTGATGAAGCGTTAATCACTAAATTTGAATCAATCAAATCTACTTAAACTATTATAAAACCATCTAAAAGTAGGGGGGT
>CALISP010000002.1 GCA_938041705.1 uncultured Cocleimonas sp.
AACACGCGCTTTAGCTAATGAAAAATCCATCACTACCGATCAAGCAGAACCTCATGTACATGACGTGTTGAATGTCTTTATGTGTACCGGTTTCAGTAAAGATACTTATCAGTATTTCATGAAAGCCAGTCCTGTTCGACCGGGTGATTTTATCGAATTTTTTGCTGAAATTGATTTACTTGGGGCACTATCTGCATGCCCTGGCGGCGATTGTGGGGGAGAACACTCAAGTGATGTAACTAAATGCTACCCTTTGTTAATTGAGATTTACAAACCTGCAAATGGTGCATTAGATAATTGGATACCTGCTGAGAGAAATGCCTATGGTGGTAAACATATTAGTTCAGTTTAGGGCTGATATTTTATCAATAGAAAAGGTTTAAAGTGGGGAGGTATTTTTTACATCTCCCTTTATTATTTAAACAGAATAACCTTCTTGCGCCAATCTCTCAGCCAACGCTTTAATATGTGCTGGCCCTACTTCACAACAACCACCAATTAAACCAGCACCTTCATTAGCCCATTGCAATGCAAACTCAGCATAAGATGCTGGATCCAGATCAGCACGAGATTCCATTGACGTAACAACCCCCCCTGGCTTTAGACTTTCAATAGAGGTAAACCCATTCGCGTAAGCACCAGTTAGGCCATCTTCAGATTTCATTTTTGACCACGATGAAGCGATTGCTTCGGGCTTACTACAATTGAGTAGTTTTGCGTCTGCCTCAAATTCATTTAACATTACTATCGCATCTTCTAATGACTCACCACTGCGCAATAGGCCTTTATCATTATCTTCCAGTGTTAGTGAAACCCATACTGGTAAACCACTCTCTTTTGCAGCTACTAATGCAGCTTTAGCCTCAGCAATTGAAGACATGGTTTCACATAAAAACACATCGACATGTGGCGCTTGAATTGCGACTATTCTAGCATAGCTTTCAAGCATTGTTTCATATTCAGGTGCAACATCTGCATGATAACTTGCCACTAATGGTGGTAAACAACCTGCTATTTTAACCCCCGGAATACCAGCGCTTATCCGAGCACTAGTTGCTGCGCTAACTGCGGCTAATTGAAGCATTTCAAAATCTTCAACTTGTCCATCTCGGGTTAGTCTTTCAGGTGTCATGGTATAAGAATTCAAGGTAATAACTCTCGCACCTGCACGTATGAAATCAGCGTGTAAGTCACGCACGATATCAGGTTCGTCCATCATCACTTGCGTTGACCAAAGCGGCGTTACTTCTTTAGAACTACGCTTTAATAATTCTTGGCCCATGCCGCCGTCTAATATTGTGATTATTTGTTTCTGCAAAGACATTTGATATAACCTAAATCCTAATTATGTATCTTTATTAAAACACCCTAAATTTGCATAAGTTTTCTCTACATCTTTGAATAACATAAACTTAATATCACTTATAAGTGGGGGGGGGTGTCTTAAAAGCTAATGAGGACATATATTACGATGAAAATATCAATCTGTAGAGTTATTTACTTTAATCGCGACATTTTTTGTATTTACATAACTATACAAAGCTTCTTGTCCCTTCTCTCTTCCAAAACCAGACATTTTTAATCCACCAAATGGGGTTTCAATACCACCTGCGAACCATTCGTTAACAAAAATTTGCCCTGCTTTTAAAGCACGTGTAGCTCGCATAGTTCGTGAGAGATCATTAGTAAATACGCCCGCAACTAAACCAAAATCAGTTCCGTTTGCTAATTTCCACGCTTCTTCTTCAGTTTTAAATGACGTTATCGAAACAACAGGACCAAATACTTCATTTTGAAAAATTGTCATTTCTGGTTTTATGTCTGCAAATACGGTTGGCTCGACATAAAAACCTTCTTTATCATCAACAGCTTTGCCCCCAGTGACTAATCTTGCGCCCTCAGCTACAGCTACATTGCACATAGATAAGACCTGACTATGTTGTTCTTTTGAAATAACTGGGGTTAGCTCTACAGATTCTCCCGATGCAACGGATAAGCTTTTCGCTAGCTTTTCAATATCAGTTACCACCTCATCATAAATATCTTCATGCACTAAAATTCTCGACATAGCAGAACAAACTTGCCCTGCATTAAAGAAAATTCCCCAAGCAACACTGTCTAAAAATTGTTGTTTATCCACATCAGGGAAAACTACAGCTGCTGACTTTCCACCTAGCTCCATCACACAAGGTGTAGCATTATCTGCAGCACTTTTAAGAATATGCTGGCCTGTTGGTACAGAACCAGTAAAAACGATTTGATCTACCTTAGGATTTGCCACTAACGCTGCTCCTACTTCCGAACCAATACCACACAGAATACTCAATGCTCCTTTTGGCAATCCTGCTTTTTCACAAGCTGTAGCTAATAATGTCATCGCTAAAGGTGTCAATTCAGGCGATTTTACAATCACTGCATTTCCAGCTGCTAAGGCAGGTGCGAGCGAACGAGCACAGATATCGACAGGAAAATTCCAAGGGACTATTTGTGCGGACACCCCAAATGGTTCGTAGTAAGTGAAGTCTACATAGTCATCACCTAATGGGATCGACTTACCTTCAATCTTATCTGCCATGCCGCCATAGTATTCAAAATAACGTGCAGCATTATCAAATTCACTACGTGCATCCGCTAAAGACTTTCCATTCTCACGCACAAGTAACTCAGCACCCTCTTCTGTTATTTCTCTAATATTATCCGCAATTGCTAACATCATTTGCACACGGCTTGCTGGTCGATCTTTTGTTAATACTCCTGAATCAGCAATAAGTCTTGCGGCATCTACGGCCTTACCAGCATCTTCAATACTTGCGCAAGCTATAGTTGCAAAGGGTTTTCCTGTAGCAGGATTAGTAATTGATATATTGTTTTCTGAATCGCACCATTCACCTGCAATGTAATTTTTCCAGTGAGCATCTGTTTGAGGTTTAGCTTTAGTCATGATTTAAAATCCAATTTTTACTTATTTCGTTATTCCTTTAAGAATCTTGTGAGATATCTTTTTAGGAGCTTGCTCTATTATTTTGCAATGTTTTAGCTACCCAAGTATGAAAACAATACGTTGGTCCATCATGCGCAGGAGAGAATTTTCCACCATCAAAAAACTCACCATGACGACTTGCTTGCATACCTTCTACAACCATAATGTCTTCACTAAACACCTGTTTCCAGAGATCAGCATTACGTTCTAAAATGTTATCATTCTCAGGCGTGTCTTGTGGATCGCTCGCATAATAAAGATGAGTATGCTCTAAGGTAGTTTCAAACCCCTTAGGCTGTAAAACCATTACAAAAAAGTGGTCCCGATGGATACCTAAAATAGTATTAGGAAATAAGGTTACATACTCTGCGCCTTCGTTCCACTTACTGCTCAAATCCTTAAATTCTGACAACACTGTTCCATCATCGCCTTTTACACGTTGATATACCGTTGTCCCTTGACCACAATATCCTTCGGCTTCATCAATATTGTAATGATCTTCGATACGTGAATAAGAATTCAAATCAGGATGTATGAATGGTAAATGATACGACTCACTATAGTTTTCAACAGGAAGCTTCCAGTTGGTTTTTAATTCCATGGTAAATGAAGACTTATCGCCGCCATGAAAAATCGGCTGGTCAAACTCTTTCCAACGCTCAATTAAATCACTGGCATATTCTTCAAATTCAGGCGCATCACCAGATACATTAATGAAGATAATATCTTTCCATACGTGTGAGCGAACAGCAAATAAACCTAACTCTTCATTTTTTATACTTTCATGAGAATTTTCTCCCATACCACCGACGTGTGGTGTCGCTCGAAGATCTCCTTTAGTGCCATAACACCAACCATGATACGGACAAGCAATAACTCCACGAATCTTGGTAGGCTCTGAAACTAGAATCATCCCACGATGACGACAAGTATTTTGAAACACACCTATCGATCCATCCCTATCACGTACGATTAGTAAAGGCATACCCATAAAATCTATTGGTTTTGCATCACCCGCATCAGGAATACTTTTACCAACATCTAAACTTGCCCAATTTTTAAATAGAACTTGGTGCTTTTCTTCCTGATATACAGCTTCAGAAATATAATGCTCGTTGGGTAAGCCACGGGCTTCAGTCAATGGTTTCAATACGGCATCGACATTTGTAAGAGGAAAAGTAGGTGGTTGAATCGACATAAAAACTCCCGAATACATCTTTTAAATTAACATTAATATTACCTTTCTCTAGCTTTGAATGACAATATAAAAATATTCGTCTAAGTTGAGTAATTCTAAATCATAGACTCAATATAAATATCCTTAAACGACCTTTGGGTTTAATTTATCTAATGCGACTTGGTTTTTTTTCTAGTTGTCGTAGATAAATTATAGTGATAATTTCGCCTGATATTTAGGAATAACGGTAATGTGTAATATACAAAACTTGATAAGAGAGTTTCGAAGGATATTTTATGATGAATTTAAAATGTCATCTCCTGAGAATCGAAACTATCGCTTTCTTTACATTCGTATATTCATTCCTTTTTATATTCAGTGACAACCACAATTGAGAATATTTCTTACCGTGATGTCATTAACAATATTTTAGAGTTTTATCAAAGGATAGTAATCATGGCAATAATCAGTCAATCAAAATACGTAATCGTCGGTGCAGGTATACATGGCCTTAGTACCGCTTACCATCTTGCACTTGAGCTTAAAGCTAAGAATCAAGGCTCGGGCGCAGACATTATCATCGTCGATAAATCTGGATTGTGCGCTGGA
>CALISP010000003.1 GCA_938041705.1 uncultured Cocleimonas sp.
TTACGACATAAGGGGATATAACCGCAGGAATCAAACCTAGGCGCACTTCAGATAAACAAAATAATGCACTATCAGAAGCTACCGCAATGTCACAACAAGAAACTAAACCAACTCCACCTCCAAAAGCTGCGCCTTGAACACGTGCAATAGTGGGTTTATTAAGATGATTTAGTTTCTCCATCAAAGCAGCTAACTGCATGGCATCGGCCTTATTTTCGCTTGGTGTATAATCAGCCATTCGACGCATCCAGCGTAAATCTGCGCCAGCAGAAAAACTCTTTCCTTCTGCGCGTAAGACTACTACTCGAACTGTTGAATCTGTTTGAATTTGATCCAGTACTTTAATCAATTCTGCGATAATTTCATCATCAAAGGCATTATGAATATTCGGTCGATTAAGAGTAATTGTTGCTATACCGTTATCATCAGTGTTAAAAATAATCGCTTTATCAGCCATGTTTTTGCCTAAAATTAAGTCTATATAGTTACTGTATTATCAAATCTAAATAACACAGCCCAATTATATTCAATTCTGTTTCTTTATTTACATTCTAAATATGCCAAATTCTGTCTTTTCAATAGGCTTATTTAAAGAGGCAGATATAGCCAAGCTCAAAACTATTCGTGTATCTGCAGGATCAATAATCCCATCATCCCAAAGTCTTGCGCTTGCATAATAAGGATGGCCTTGGTTTTCATACTGATCTTCAATAGGCTTTTTAAAGTTCGCTTCCTCTTCTGTTGACCATTCCAAACCTCTACTCTCCATAGAATCTCGCTTAACTTGGGAAAGCACGCTTGCGGCTTGCTCTCCACCCATCACGGAGATACGAGAATTTGGCCACATCCAAAGAAAACGACCACCATAGGCTCTGCCACACATTGCGTAGTTTCCTGCACCAAAGCTTCCTCCAACAATTATTGTGAATTTTGGTACATTGGCACAAGCCACTGCTGTAACCATTTTTGCGCCATCTTTTGCGATTCCACCTTCTTCATATTTTTTCCCTACCATAAAGCCGGTGATATTTTGTAAGAACACCAAAGGTATTCCGCGCTTAGCGCAAAGCTCAACAAAGTGAGCACCTTTCAATGCAGATTGTGAAAACAATATGCCGTTATTGGCAACAATACCTACTGGGTAGCCATTGATATGTGCAAACCCACAAATCAAAGTTGTTCCATAGAGTTGTTTAAATTCATCAAATTCGCTGCCATCTACAACACGTGCAATCACCTCTCGAATATCATAGGGTTTGCGCAAATCGTTCGGAACAATACCGTACAAATCTTTAATGGGATAAAGTGGCTCGACAGGTTTTTTTATACTGAGATTAGGCGATTTAGTTCTGTTTAAACTCTTAACTACATCTCTTGCCATACCTAAAGCATGGGAATCATTCATCGCATAGTGATCAGTAACCCCTGAAACTCTTGAATGAACGTCAGCACCACCTAAATCTTCTGCGCTTACCACTTCTCCTGTGGCTGCCTTTACTAATGGTGGTCCACCTAAAAATATAGTTCCTTGCTCTTTTACGATAATACTTTGATCCGACATTGCTGGTACATAAGCGCCACCAGCAGTACAAGAGCCCATTACCACAGCGATTTGGGGAATCCCTTTTGCAGACATATTGGTTTGGTTGTAAAAAATCCTTCCGAAATGTTCTCGGTCAGCAAACACATCATCTTGATTGGGGAGATATGCTCCTCCAGAATCTACAAGGTATATACAGGTTAAGTTATTTTCTAAAGCGATAGCTTGTGCGCGTAAATGCTTTTTTACAGTGATGGGGTAATAAGTACCACCTTTCACAGTCGCATCGTTAGCAACGATCATGCATTCTTGGCCGTTTACACGACCTATACCAGCTATAATACTCCCTGCTGCAACTTTATCTTCACCGTACATTTGGTAACCGGCAAATTGTGATATTTCGAGAAATGGAGAACCTACGTCGGTCAATACTCTTATACGTTCGCGAGGTAAGAGTTTGCCTCGACTAAGGTGCTTTTCTCTAGCTCGTTCACCTCCACCTAATGCAATCTCACTGACTTTTTCTTGCAAATCAGCAACTACTTCCTGCATCGCTAATTGATTTGTTAAAAAATCAGCACTACGTGAATTAATCTTACTTTTTAGGATACTCATTTGAGCTTAAATCTCCAGCTAAAGATATTGTCTTTCACTCAAAAGAACAATAAGTAATGAGTGAAAAACTTCTATTCATAAAGACACAACACCAACCTTAAAACTTCAGGTTAAACGTTTTCTAATAAAACACTTAATTCCTAAAAATAGATTAAAAGTGGGGGGGTGTCCTTTTATTAAGTTTTGGTGCAGATAAATTATAAAATGCTATTTACATTATTTAATCATTTGCGATCTGTCTAGCAATGATGATTTTTTGAATATCACTAGTACCCTCGTATATTTGAGCAACTCTAACATCACGATAAATACGTTCAACAGGATAGTCTTTAACATATCCATAACCACCCAGCACCTGAATAGCAGCAGAACATACTTCCTCTGCAGCTTCTGAAGCAAACAGCTTTGCCATACAGGCTTCTTTCAATGCTGGTTTACCTGCATCAATTAGCGCTGCGGCGTTCATAACCATTAAATGAGAAGCTTCTATCTTAGTTGCCATGTCAGCTAAACGAAAACTCACTGCTTGATGCTCAAAGATTTCTTTGCCGAAGCTTTTGCGTTCTTGTGCATAAATCAATGCGGCTTCGTAAGCAGCACGAGCCATTCCAACACATTGCGCTGAAATACCAATACGCCCACTTTCAAGGTTACTTAATGCAATTTTATAACCTTCACCTTCTTTACCTATAAGATGGCTAGCAGGAATACGACAATCATCAAAAAAGATAGAAGCTGTATCAGAAGCATTCTGCCCCATTTTATCTTCAAGCGATGAGACTTTATAACCTGGATTATCAGTTGGTATTAGGAAAGCACTGATCCCACGTTTTCCTGCTGTTGGATCAGTGACCGCAAAAACAATAGCGATTTGAGCATTTTTACCAGAAGTAATGAATTGTTTTGAGCCATTAAGGACATAATCATCACCGTCTTTTACCGCTCGGGTTTTCAACGCTGAAGCATCTGAACCTGCGTGTGATTCTGTTAAACAAAAGCAAGAAAGTAGTTCACCTGCAGCCATAGGCTTTAAATATTTTTCTTTCAAAAAGTCACTGCCATGACTCAATACAGGGCCACAACCGACAGAATTATGTACACTTAAGATAGTTGAACAGGCACCATCACCAGCAGCAATTTCCTCCAAGGCTAAAGCAAAAGACACATAACCTACATCCGAACCACCCCATTCTTCGGGCATCGTCATTCCTAGTAAACCTAACTCACCCATTTCCTGAATTTCAGCCGCCGGAAACATTTTATTTTTGTCCCATTCTTCTGCATTAGGCAACAGTTTTTTCTGTGAAAAGTCACGTGCCATATCACGGATCATTAACTGTTCTTCTGTCAAAATCATGTTATACCTTTAATCATAAAGCAGATTTAATTTGCACAAACATTGTTACAAATTACTAAACCAGTTCAAACGCCATAGCCGTAGCTTCACCACCACCTATACAAAGTGCAGCTACTCCTGTTTTCTTACCTTGGCGTTTTAAAGCAGATAATAAAGTTACAATAATTCTTGTACCAGATGCACCAATTGGATGGCCTAAAGCACAAGCACCACCATTTACATTTACCTTTTCAGGCGGAAGATCAAGATCGTGCATAGCCGACATTGTTACCACTGCAAATGCTTCATTAACCTCAAACAAATCCACATCAGAAACTGTCCAATCTAATTTTCCTAGTAAAATCTTAATGGCATCTACTGGTGCTGTAGTAAACCATTTTGGTTCTTGTGCAAAAGTACTATGCCCTTTGATAATTGCTAAAGGCGTTAGTCCTCTTTTATTTGCTTCGCTTTGTTTCATCATTGTTAAGGCAGCTGCACCATCTGATATTGAACTTGAATTGGCTGCTGTTACTGTTCCATCTTTTCGAAATGCAGGACGAAGTGTGGGAATTTTATCGAAATTTGCATTAAATGGTTGCTCATCAGTATCTACAACGGTTTCTCCTTTGCGTGTCTTCACAGTCACAGGAGTAATTTCTTCAACAAATGCACCTGCAGTGATTGCTGCTTGAGCTCTTTTTAACGAAGTGATTGCAAAGTCATCTTGTGACTCTCGGGTGAAATTATATTTATCAGCACATTCTTCTGCAAAACTTCCCATTAAACGACCTTTGTCGTATGCATCTTCAAGGCCATCAAGGAACATATGATCCATTGCTTGAGCATGTCCCATACGCATTCCTGCTCTTGCCTTAGGTAAAAGGTAAGGTGCATTACTCATGCTCTCCATCCCACCAGCAACAATTACTTCATTGCTACCTGCAACTAATAGATCATGGGCTAACATCACAGACTTCATTCCTGCGCCACACATCTTATTAACCGTTGTACAGCCAGCTGCTAGAGATAGACCCGCACCCAAACTAGCTTGTCGAGCGGGAGCCTGACCTTGTCCTGCAGGAAGTACACAACCCATGATAACTTCTTGTACATCCTCAGCAGCTAACCCTGATCTTTCAACAGCTGCTTTGATTGCTGCTGCACCTAAATCGACTGCAGGCAAATCAGAGAGTGAACCTTGAAAACCACCCATTGGTGTTCTAGCTGCGCTAACAATAACGATAGGGTCTTGCATAAAATACTTCTCCAAAACTAATAATTGATTAGATATAAAACGATGAGTTAGTTAATAACTACTCATTCTAATTAAAAAATATAGGTGTTTTTATTAAAAAACAGTTAGATATCCACCTATACAACAATAAATGACACCCCCCTATTTTTAGCCTATTTTTTATTCAAATAACAAGGAGCGGTATATTAATTAACTATAGTCTGTAACTTAAGCAGTCTCATTAAACAATTCTCTACCAATCAGCATGCGACGTATTTCAGACGTACCAGCACCAATCTCATAAAGCTTAGCATCTCTTAAATATCGACCAACTGGATAGTCATTAGTGTAACCATTACCACCTAAAGTTTGAATCGCTTCAAGAGCCATCCATGTAGCTTTTTCAGCCGCATATAGTATTACACCTGCTGCATCTTTTCGGGTTGTCTCACCTCGATCACAGGCTTTACCAACTGCATAAACATAAGCTTTGGTAGCATTCATTGTGGTATACATGTCTGCCATTTTACCTTGCATCAACTCAAACTCACCGATGGCTTTACCAAACTGTTTACGTTCATGAATATAGGGAATAACAGCATCCATGCACGCTTGCATAATTCCTGTAGGACCACCCGCCAAAACCGCGCGCTCATAATCCAAGCCACTCATAAGAACATTCACACCCTTATTAAGTTCGCCTAATATATTTTCTTCAGGAACTTCGACATTTTCAAATACTAACTCTCCTGTATTTGAACCACGCATTCCTAATTTATCTAGTTTTTGTGCAGTGGTGAATCCGAATTTTTTCTCCACCAAGAATGCTGTTATACCTTTTGGACCAGCTTGAGAGTCAGTCTTTGCATAAACGACAATGACATCTGCATCGGGGCCATTTGTGATCCACATCTTTGTACCGTTAAGAATATAACGATCAACTTTTTTCTCAGCTTTTAACTGCATGCTAACCACATCAGAACCCGCATTTGGCTCTGACATTGCTAAAGCACCTATATATTCGCCACTGATGAGTTTTGGTAGATATTTTTGTTTCTGCGCTTCAGTTCCATTTCGGTTAATTTGGTTAACACATAGATTAGAATGTGCTCCGTAACTCAAACCAATTGAAGCAGAAGCTCGACTAATTTCTTCCATGGCAATCATATGAGCTAGGTATCCCATATTACTTCCACCGTATTCTTCTGGAACAGTAATGCCCAGTAGACCCATCTCACCAAGAACAGGCCAAAGCTGATTAGGAAACTCATTAGAAATATCTATTTCTGCGGCATAAGGAGCTACTTCAGTTACTGCGAACTGTTGCACTACGTCTTGCAACATATCAACCGTTTCGCCAAGGTCAAAGTTTAGAGTGGGATAGGAGATCATGTGCATCCTTTAAATTATGTAATTATTGGTGATTTTTTAGAAGATACCTTACGTTTACGTAAGCGTCAATTAAAATACAAGGCTATTCATATTAATTGATTAGTTTAAATTAACTTGAAGTTAATCTGGAGAGTTTATTATTTAAATAATTTTAAATTAATGAATATTTAGTTTTTAGTTGCAGATATTTCTTTCAGTGTCTTCCGAGCAGTATTAGTAACTTTCTCAATTTCTTGAAGCGCTATTTCTACATCAATTTTTTTGGTCTCGAGTTGCTTTCTCTTAACTTCCATCGTTTCAAGGAGAAGTAAAAGCTGTCCTTCTTCACCAGAATTAGATTCATATATATCAAATAATTCTTTTATTTCAGCTAATGAGTAACCTAATCTTTTTCCACGTAACAATAATCTAAGGCGAACTTTATCCCGTTCAAAATAAACTCTCTTACTACCCTCTCTTTTTGGACTCAATATTCCTGATTCTTCATACAGGCGCAAGGCACGTGGAGTTACATCAAATGCTTTTGATAACTCAGAAATTGTATATGTTTTATATTCTACTTCTTTAGTCATTATCATCCTATTGTAATAGCCTTATTTAGACCAACAAAAACAGCAACATATATTACTCTATAATTGTACTGTAGTAAAAAACATGAGATTTTTATCTATTTCGAGAAAGATTTCTGCAAATTTTTATAAAGATTGATCATACCAAAAATTAGTTTTAAAAGATTGACGCTTACGTAAACGTAATATAAATTATGTCACCTAATTGAACAACCCTGTTCCATTACACACTTTTAAAACGTGCTATACCTAAGGATAAGACATGGCAAAAGTAACAAAAACCGACATAGCGACCAGAAAACCCGCAACTAAAGTTCGTTTTGTAACTGCAGCTAGTTTATTCGATGGCCACGATGCTGCAATTAATATCATGAGACGAATTCTCCAATCAACTGGGGCTGAAGTTATTCATCTAGGACACAATCGCTCAGTTGCTGAGATTGTAGATGCAGCGATACAGGAAGATGTTCAGGGTATAGCGATCAGCTCTTATCAAGGTGG
>CALISP010000004.1 GCA_938041705.1 uncultured Cocleimonas sp.
CTTCCTGAAGAAAAGCCACAAGAAGCACCAAAGGTTCAAACAGTCGATAATTCAGAACAGACAAGAGCGATTGCAAAACTCATGGCAGAGATGAGCAGTCAAGAGGAAGCTTTTGCGAAAAGACCGCGTATTCATTTTATTGATTCACTGAGTGCGAAAGGCACTGTAGAAGCTGAATATATTTATAATTGGTCTAAAAAATTAGAACGTATTGGCAATATCAATTTTCCGAAAAAAGCATTGAACTTAAGTCTTAGCGGAACCTTGATTTTGAATACAACACTTGATCGAGCTGGGCGTATTAAAGAGATCCAAATTTCAGTATCATCTGGCTCAAAAGTTCTTGATAACGCAGCACTAAAGATTGTTAAACTTGCTGCGCCTTACGAACCTTTACCTAAAAAAATTCGTGAAAAGTATGATCGACTCAATATCACGCGAACCATTGTTTTTCATAAGGCAAAGGGTGAAAAAGCCAAGTTTAGCTCTAATTAGTCTACATTTAGCTCTAACTAGGCCCATTTATGGGGTAATCTACGTTGATGCAAGATCAAAAACTAACTGGAAAGAAACTTAAAGAGCAAAACCTTAATGATAAAAGTAAGGATGCTTCCAATAAAGTGATCGGCAAAAACGTGGTAGATCATAGCTATTTAAAAAGTCAGTTACTAATCGCAATGCCCGGTTTAGATGATCCCTATTTCAAACAATCTGTTACCTTAATTTGCCAGCATAATGAAGATGGTTGTTTTGGGCTTATTATCAATAAACCTATTGCAATAACGGTTGATGAAATTCTGAATCAATTAAATATTGATTCTGAAATATCTTTAACTAATCCAGCAAAAATCAAATATACCCAATTAAATAAATCCGTTTCACCAAAGTCATTGGCCGCGGTTCGTGGAGGTCCAGTTCAGGCTGAACAAGGTTTTGTTATTCATGATGGTGACAAAAAGTGGGAAAATACAATGGATGTATTGGATGATGAAGGTGGCAGTTTGTCTGTGACTGTATCGCGAGATATATTATTAGATATCGCAATAGGCAATGGTCCTGAAAACTATTTATTTACTTTAGGTTGTGCCAGTTGGGAAGCTGGACAAGTAGAAGATGAAATCATCAATAATTCCTGGCTAAATTGTCCTTTTGATCGAAAAATACTTTTTGAAATGCCTTTTGAGGATCGTTGGCAAGGGGCTGCTGATACTCTGGGTATTAATCTTCATGCAATGAGTGGAATTTCAGGGCATGACTGATTTATCAGGATGTCCTTTGGTACTTTTATGTCAGTTGTTATAGCATTTGATTTCGGTTTAAAGCGCACGGGTGTGGCGGTTGGTAATACTGTGATTGGCAGCGCAACTCCTGAATGCACTCTAATTAGTAAAGATGAGCTTCCTGATTGGAATGCTATAACTAAACTCTTTGAAGAATGGAAACCAGCGCAGATAGTTGTTGGCATGCCTATTGAACTTGATGGGGGTGAAAATCCTTTAAAGAAACGTATAGATCGGTTTTGTAATCAGATTCAGGGCCGTTATAATATTGCTGTCGATCAAGAGAATGAGCAATTTACATCAATTGAAGCGGCACAACGCTTAAAACAACTTCGTCAAAGTGGAAGAAAACAGAAGATCACAAAAGATGAAGTCGATAAAATAGCAGCGTCGATTATTTTAGAAAACTGGATGCGAAAAAATGCATTCAGTTAGAGAAGCATATTAAAGGATATAGATCACCTAAATGAGCAAGAATATAAATACTGATATTGACTACGATGTAGATGCTTTGTTAGCAAAAATGTCAAAAAAGCTCGGCGATATCATTAAAGAAAATCAGCTTGATGCACCCGTAATGGTAGGAATACATTCTGCAGGTGTTTGGGTGGCTGAACGATTACATCAATCACTAAATATTGATGAACCATTAGGTAAGTTAAATATAAACTTTTACCGTGACGACTTCAGTCGTATTGGCTTACATCCACAAATTGAGCCTTCCGAATTACCTTTTAGTTTAGAAAATAAACATATAATTCTGGTAGATGATGTTCTGTTCACAGGCCGAACTATTAGAGCTGCGATGAATGAACTATTTGATTTTGGGCGTCCTGCTAGCATTACTTTAGCAGTGCTTATTGATCGCGGAAACAGAGAACTACCCGTTGAAGCTAATGTGGTTGGTTTTCGACGAGAGATGGATATTAATAGCTACTTTAAGCTAACAAATGAAGATAACAAATTGGAATTAAGTATTATTAACAAATAGCTTCACCATTTGTAAAAAGTAGGGAGGTGTCTTTTTAATTAGTATAAATAGACACCCCCCCACTTTTCAGCTATTTTGCACAACGTTTCTGAGTAAACTTAGAACCTAAGACGCAGAACACATAAAAACGAATAACAGAGAGAATAGAGTCATTATTACACCTGGCCCATTACCCTCATCAATGCAGTTAACTGCTGATGGCAAATTAAAACATTTCCTTACTACTGAAGGTATACCGCCGTTATTGCTTGAAGAAATTCTTGATCG
>CALISP010000005.1 GCA_938041705.1 uncultured Cocleimonas sp.
ACCTCAACCAAAGACGATCGTGTTCATCCGGGGCATGCGCGAAAAATGGCTGCACAGTTGGAAGATTTAGGGCATGATTTTTTGTATTATGAAAATATTGACGGAGGGCATAGTGCGGCTGCGAATCTAAAAGAAGTAGCTAAACGCCAGGCTTCAGTTTATACATACTTACTGCAGAAGTTGAGTGATTGACTTTCACGTTTCACAAATCTATTAGAAAATAGAACGCAGAATTATATTTAAATGACACCCCCCTACTTTTCATGGGTTTATAGCTATACTCTGCGTTCAACTCTATTACACACTTAATACAGAACCTAGAAACCATAAAGACTTATGAGTAGAATTAAACAATTACCAATAAAAGCACCCGTAGCAAAACGCCTTGAACATGTTTCAACACATCATGGAAAAACTTTAAAAGATTCATATTTTTGGCTTAAGGATGAAAACTATCCAAAAACTGAAGATGAGGATGTATTAAATTACCTTAAAGCCGAGAATGCTTACTATCATGAGTTTAAAGATCCTAATCAAAACTTTGTAGATAAAATATTTACAGAATTCAAAGGGCGCACGGATGAAACGGAAGAATCAGTTCCCTATATTGAAAATGGTTATGAATACCAATCTAGTTACGCAGAAGGACAAGAATATCCTGTTCATAACCGTAGGTATTTAAAAACAAGTGAGTCAGCAGTTTTCTTAGATGAGAATGCTTTAGCAGGTGATAAAGATTACTTTGTGATCGGTGATTTTGATATTAGTCATGATAACCAATATCTCGCTTATTCATATGATGAAACTGGAGATGAACGTTATCAAATACGTTTTCAAGAATTAAATACAGGTGAATACCTTGCTGATGTACTTGATGATGTAGAAGGAGATATCCTTTTTAGTAAAGATGGAAAGTCAGTTGTTTACGCTTTGCTAGAGAAAGAACGCTGGCACGCAAAACACTTAAAAATTCATACGATTGGTGAGCCTCAAAGTTCTGACAAAACATTGTATGAAGAAAAAGATGACGGCTTTTACATCGGTTTTGGATTGACCAGTGATAATGAGTATTTGTTAGTAACTTCATCCCAAGGTGAAGTAATGGAGAGCTATGTTGCTCCAGCAGATTTTTCAACTGATCTTGTACAATTAGTTTCACGAAATGCGGGATTTCAGCAGGATATTGACCATGCACATGGCAATTTTTATATCATTGCAAACGACACACATAAAAATAGCCGTCTTGTAAAAGTAAGTGATAAAGACCCAAGTATTAACAACTGGGAAACCTTGCAAGAAGGTTCTGATGACGTGTACTTTTTAGATATGCAAACCTTTGAAGACTTTATGGTCATTAAGTCGCGTGACTTAGGTTTAGATAAAATTCATGTTCATGGCTATGATAACGATAATGATAATGATAATGCCCAAAGTAATAGTTTCGAAAATAATGGCTACAGTATAGATTTCCCAGAAACTGTTTTCACGGCCTCAATAGGTACTAATCCAGAATTCAAACAAGATCATATACGTATCAGTTATGAATCGATGATTACTCCCGATACTGTTTATGATTATTCAGTGGATAAAAAAGAGTTAATCACGCGTAAAGTACAAAAAATTCCAACTGGTTATGACAAGTCTGAGTATGTAACTGAACGCGTTATGGCACCTGCTCGCGATGGTGTAGAAGTTCCGGTTACGCTCGTTTATAAAAAGGGCTTTAAGAAAGATGCGGGTCAGCCAATGATGTTATACGGCTATGGCGCTTACGCTTCAACGATCACACCAGGGTTTTCGACCTTACGTCTTAGTGCACTCGATAGAGGTTTCTCATTTGCGATCGCCCATGTACGAGGTGGTTCTATGTTGGGTTACCAATGGTATCTTGATGGCAAGCTCGAGAAACGTACTAATACCTTTAATGATTTCGTGGATGTAGCCCAGTATCTAGTTAAAGAGAAGTATGTTGCTGCAGGTAATATTTCAGCATCTGGTCGCAGTGCAGGTGGCGAATTGATGGGGGCCGTTACTATTCAAGCGCCTGATATGTGGCGTTCGATAAATCTAGGAGTCCCTTTTGTTGATGTATTAAATACCATGCTAGATGCATCACTTCCCCTTACTCCTCCAGAGTGGAAAGAATGGGGAAACCCTATTGAAGATGAGAAAGCATTTGATTTATTACAGAGCTATTCACCCTATGACAATATAACTAAACGTGAATATCCCCCAATGTTTGTGAGTGGAGGTTTAAATGATCCTCGAGTCACTTATTGGGAACCCGCTAAATGGACAGCAAAAATGCGTCATTTGAAAACGGATGATAATTTATTAGTGATGCGCATTAATATGGGAGCTGGACATTTCTCTAATAGCGGACGTTACGGTCGTTTAAAAGATTATGCAGAAGAGTATGCGTTTATGTTTTTAGCACATGAGATATACGAATAGATAGTTTATTAATAACCGATTAATAAGCTATTAATAATCTAGAATTTCATATATGAACTGACAGACCCAGTAGGTCACGGCACATCATAAAAATATCTGTGTTTTTCGATAACTAAACATATTAGGGCTGAATAGTTAAAACAATTGGGACCTGAATAACGTTTAAATTACACCTCCTTACTTTTCCCCTTTTACATTATGAAAATCACGAAAAGAGAGACCAGATCCACATAGACAACATTAGAAGCCCGATAAGAATGATGATTACAATTAAACCCGAACCATCATCAGCATCTCCTTTGTCTGGGCTTAGATCATGATTCGCTTGATATTGATTATTAAATTATTGAGTGCCCTTTTGGGTGATAATCGCTCTGCCTGCTTTACGTTGAAGACGATATAACAACTAGGTAACTATCTATGAATATTAAACTTTCCCCAAATCGGCAGGCATTCTTTGAACAAGTTTGGGACTTTGTTCGACAAGTACCACATGGAAGAGTAGTCACCTACGGTCAAATTGCGCAAGCGCTACCTGAGCTCAAAGGCCTTGAAGATTCAGAAGTTTCCGGCTCGCGGTTAGTTGGCAGCGCTATGTCGGCTTGCCCGGTTGATGTGCCATGGCATCGAGTGATAAATGCGAAGGGCCGTGTAAGCAGTTGGGTCGATGCGAGTAGACAGCAACGGCTGCTCGAAAAAGAGGGATTGTGTTTTTTACAGGGTAGGCTCGATTTGAACGAATGCCAATGGTTCGGTCCCGATCAGGTAAATAAGCCGAAACAACAGCAATTGTTTTGATTGTCAGTTGGAATTGTTACTTTCAAAAAAATTAGTAACAATTATGGTCAGAATAACATTTAAATGCCCCCCACTTTTAGGCACTTTCTGCACGATGCTACAACCTTCCCCATCGTTTCCTTACAGAAATTCGCCTAATACCTCTTTGACTCTTTATCTTTATCTTAAGTATTTAGTTCAGTAACAAATCAGATTCGATCGGGTAAAACTGACTGGCTGAATTTATCAAAGCTATAGCGGTTAGTTTCGGTACGCCGTAAACCTCAACTCTACATTTGTGTTTAGTTATCAATTTTTGGGCAAGTAAATCAAAATCACCATCGCCAGAGACTAGAACAACGGTATCACTTTGATCGGCATATTCTATTCCGTCGAGTGTGATACCAACATCCCAATCACCTTTTGCTGATCCATCACTGCGCTGGATGTAAGGTTTGAGTTTTACTTCAAAGCCAATCGCTCTGAGTATATTTTGAAACTGTTTTTGTTTTTCATCACCACTATCAATTGCATAGGCGATGGCTTTAACAACCTTTCTATTTTTAGTCGTTTTTGCCCAGAATTTATTATAATCAAAATTACGTTGGTAAGCAGATCTACAGGTGTAATAAACGTTCTGTACATCTACCAAAATAGTGACCGTTTCCATATTTATTAACTCGTTGATAAATCGGCACTTACATATTTATATATAACCCTCCTCAATTGTTAAAGGAACTTGTCGAACTATACTTCAAATATATCCAAGTATCAGTTGATAATCCAAATATAAGTTCATCAATATACAAGTTTAAATTGATCTACTTGTTATCAAAATATCAGTAAATTTTTAACAAAAAAAAAGGAATGCCGAAGCATCACTTTTTAAAACTAGTTAGTTAGTAATTATTTACTTAGTGTCATACGTCCTTTAGATATATTTGAAAGAACCTCTTTTGAAAGATTACGGAAGCCGTTTGCTTCTTTATCCAATAACCTCTCTCCAACCACATTTGGCATACGGCTGTTAGCTAGTGCAATTTGAAAACCATTTTTTGATGTAGATGACGAAGCTGCTATTAAACTTGATTCAGGAGTACTATTTTTTGCGTTCGCTTTTCCTTTACCTATTTTTTTATTAGTTTCTTCAACGATCACCGTCTCAGTTTGAGACGTGGTTTCAAAATTCAAAGTCTCAAGAAAGTAATCATTTTCAACCACTTTGTTGTAAGCATTTAATCCCGTATTAGGCAATCCACTTTTAGCAGTCTCATTCAAAGCCCAACTTAATTCTTTATTTATATTGAACCACGAAACGGCGCTAATCGCAGGATAACTTTCCATAATACGAGTAAACATATCGTTGACCCATACCTCTTTACTTTGTGTTGCGTCAGCGTCATCACCATATTGTCCCCATTCTGGGTTTGGTTGATCACTAGGTTCTGCGGAGCCTACTTCAGCTATAACAATTGGCTTGTCAGGATAGTTTGTAACAAGTGTTGTGTAGGCAGAACTAAATACCTCATCAAAAGTTCTCCAAGAAGTGAAAGAGTAATTACTTCCCCAGTTATAACCATCAAGACTAGTCCAATCAACTACGTCATCACCAGGATAATATTGAGTCATATCATTATAATCATCAACATTTGTCGCACTTGCACACCATACCCATTCAACACTGTCATTTACTTCAGCAACTTCAAATAAGTTATGAATATGTTTCCATGCAGCTTTTAGACCTTCTGGGTTATTGCCCCATGGGTACCAATTTCCATTAAATTCATGAGCAAATCTAAGAAGTATTTTAGGTTGTTTATCTGCAGGATAAGTCTCTTTCCAAGCTTTGAAACTATCTATCCAATCATTAATGTATGCATCTTCTTCTCCAGCAGATATAGCAGCTAGCATATCAACATGGCGATCACTGTATGGCATCAGGGTAATCATAGGAGTAGCTCCTTCAGATACAATGTTTGAAGCTTGTATATTGAGACTATCCCAGTTCATATTAAAATTAGTGAATAAAGTAGTAACTGCCATCGATTTGTTTGTTTCGGAATTAAACTTTTGTATGTCTGAAAGTGACCAACCATCATGCTTGATGAAAGCACCTAAGGAAGTATTTGCATGTGCAATTGAAGCTGAAAAAGATAAAGTGCTTGCGAGTAGTAATATATTAAGTGATTTATTTTTTATCATGAGTAACCTAAACTTATAATGGGGTAAGGGGGATTAACTGTTTATCTACCAGTTTCTCTAAAAACTAGATTTGATAAATGCGAGTATCCACTTGTAAGCTGAACGCAAACTTAATTGCATTAAATAATATTGCATACAATATATTTTAATTTATAATACCCCTATTAATAAAAACTATTAACTTATCACGCGAGGCTCAGGTTCTAGTCTAATTCCAAATTTATCTTCAATGGAAGCCATAATGTCTTCTGCAACTTGCCATAATTCAGCACCTGAAGCATTTGCATGATTTACTAGCACTAATGCATGTTTATCAGAAACACCTGCATCACCTGCTCTAAAACCTCTCCAGCCTGCTTGATCTATTAACCAGCCTGCCGAAGTCTTCACATTATCGTTGTGTGATTGAGGAAAACCTGGGAGGCTTTCATGGGCCGCTTTCAAGACTTCCCAATCTTTTACTTTTAGTACTGGGTTTTTAAAAAAGCTTCCAGCGTTTCCGATATTAGCTGGGTCAGGTAATTTGCGTTGGCGCTCTTCAATGACTGCTTTACTGATAATATCAGCAGATAGCATCTCACCCGCTAACGCTTCCCTTAAACCAGCATAATTGACATGCCATTCTGGTTTTTTAGCTAATCTAAAAGTAACAGAGGTGATCAATAATTTATCTAAGGTTTGAGATTTAAAGAAACTTTCGCGATAGCCAAACTGACAATGCTCTTTGTCAAACTCTTGAATCTCACCATTTTCAAGGTTTACCGTCTGTAATGAATGAAATGTGTCCGAAAGCTCAACACCATAAGCTCCAATATTTTGAATCGGCGCGGCACCAACACAGCCAGGTATTAAGGAGAGATTCTCTAAGCCTGCAAAACCTTGTTGAATTGTCCAGATGACAAACTCATGCCAATTTTCACCACCAGCGGCGCTGACATAAACAGCTTCATCGTCTTCGTTGGCAATGTCTTTACCCAACAAATCAACTTTGGCAACAAGTCCTTGATAGTCGCTTTTAAAGAGTAGATTACTACCGCCACCTAAAATCAAATTAGGTAAATCGTTTTTGGCTTTCCACTCAAATAATGCTTCTATATCTTGAAGATTACGAATATGACTAAGGTATTTTGCACTAGCATCTACACCAAATGTATTTAAACACTGTAATGAAGCATTTTTGATTATTTCCATGAACTACATTCTACGACAAACGAGTCATGAGCTCTATCAAGGAATCTCAGAATAAGCTAGATGAATTCTGGTAAACCCTTAGGTGTAAATCTCTAAGGCATGCTCTCCGTTGCTGCTGATCTTATGAAGGCAATAAGCATTCATAAAATGTACGCCTAGAATATGACACCCTAGAGACTTACAGAATCTCATATAGCTTATCCAGAGCTTCCTTATTTAGGTGTTTCTTCTACAAGACAGAAATGTATAATCGCTGATCTAATTAACATCTTTTTAGTGGAATTTTTATGTCAAACGATCAGAAAACCAAGCAAAAAATAAACAAAGTCGTCCTCGCTTACTCTGGTGGCCTAGATACTTCAATAATCATCGAATGGTTAAAAGAAAACTACGATTGTGAAGTCGTTACTTTTACCGCTGACATCGGTCAGGGTGAAGAGGTTGAACCAGCTCGCGCAAAAGCTATAGCATCTGGCATTAAAGAGATCTACATTGAAGATTTAAAAGAAGAATTTGTGCGCGATTTTGTATTCCCAATGTTCCGTGCGAATACCATCTATGAAGGTGAATACTTATTAGGCACTTCGATTGCCCGCCCACTGATTTCAAAACGTTTAATTGAAATTGCTAATGAGACGGGTGCTGATGCAATCTCACACGGCGCGACCGGTAAAGGTAATGACCAAGTACGTTTCGAGTTGGGTGCTTATGCGCTTAAACCGGGTGTTGCGATTATTGCTCCTTGGCGC
>CALISP010000006.1 GCA_938041705.1 uncultured Cocleimonas sp.
GCCAGTTGCGCGAGTATGCACCCACCCTCGGCGTGCACTGCTTCACTAAGCTTTTTATAACCTGGCACGATGCTATCATCGAGATTCCATAGAACATCGTTACCCGCGCCAAGCAAACCTGATTTGTGCACGGGAGTACCACCAGTTATTTGTAAACCAACTCCACTTCGAGCATATTGACGATGGTAAGCAATGTACTTTTCACCGGGAGTATTATTGACCGCAAAACCTGGGACATGGGCAGATACGAGGATACGATTTCGAACTTCGGTATTCCCAATTCTTAGCGGAGAAAGTAGGTTTGGAAACTGGTTCATGGAAAAATATCCTTTCACAAAAGCTTATTTATTAGTAGTTACAATCACACTGCAAAGCTAAATACTGCAAGAGACTATTTTGTATAACCTCGAACATTAAACTCAGTATAGCTCAAATATTTTTCAAGGAATTATAATCAGCTACTGTATCGATATCTTGAAGTACACCCTCGTCATCTACCTCAACAAAAGTAATATTTGTTGAATTTTGCTTGAAGATTTGTTTTGCTCCAACATCGCCTTCTAGCAACATGATTTGCTGATAATAGTGATTGGATAAGCCAACAGGGTTCCCACGCTTTTGATTGAACTTTGGAATAACAATAGTTTGTTTTTGGTCTAGTTTCGAAATCAAAGATTGATAGCTTGTTGATTTTATATTTGGCATATCGGCTAAACAAAACAACCATGCTTGAGCTTCTTTAGTTTCCTCAACTGCAAGCTTAATACTGCTACTCATACCTTCTTTTTTGGAAAGTTCATTCTCCAATATTTGAAACCCATTTCGTTCAAACAATAATTTAAGTTCTTGGCTGTTTGGAGGAATGATACAAATTACTTGATCTAACTGCTTACTTAAATTTAGTGCTGATTGAAGTGCAATTTCATTACCATTAGATAACTTCTGTAAACACTTATTAGACCCAAATCGAGTTGACTGACCCGCTGCCAACAGAACACCAACAATACTGCTTTTTTCAAGCAATCGAATGTAATCCATTCTTAATTGAGATCAGCTCTGCTGCAATAGAGACAGCTATTTCAGCTGGTGTTTTACTGCCGATAGATAGACCCGCAGGTCCTTTTAAATCCGCAATTTGTTCACTACTCAAATCAAATAATTTCAATCTTTTACGGCGGTTTTCATTATTAAGTTTTGATCCCAAAGCTGCGACGTAAAAAGCTGGAGACTTTAATCCTTCCATTAAAGCTAGATCATCTAACTTTGGATCATGAGTCAAAGCTACGATTGCTGTTCTCTTATCCACTGACATTTCAGCGACTGCATCATCGGGCATTTCAGTTGTTAGAACCGTATTCTTTAACTTCCATTCTTCGTAATACTCCTCACGAGGATCACAAATAGTGACGGCAAAATCTAAGCTAATAGCAATTTCAGCCAGCAATGAAGAAACCTGACCTGCTCCTATGATCAATAAGCGATATCTTGGCCCATAAACACTGCTTAGTGATTCTTGATTGAGTTGAAGAATTTCATTTTCATGAGCATCTCTAAGTTGGGATTCACCTGTTTGTAGATTAAGCTGTCGAGTTATGATTTTACCTTGTGAAAGCTCATTTAATAATTCATCAAAATCATTTTTTCCAGAACAAGGTTCTAAGACTAATCTCAAAGTACCACCACAGGGCAATCCAAAACGCCTCATCTCTTCGGCATCTTCACCATAGGTAACTAATTCGGGAAGCTTTGGTAATCCTTGACCGAGAACTCGTCCAATCAAATCGTCTTCAATACATCCACCTGATACAGATCCTGACACGTGACCATCTTCACGCATTGCCATTAAAGAGCCAGGAGGTCGAGGTGAAGATCCCCAACTGTTTACCACAGTGGCAAGTAGTACCTGGTGGCCATCATGTAACCATGCGCTAGCTTGCTTGAGGATATCTAATTCTTGATTGTTCATTAAGAATAATTGTAAAGGTGTTTAAGTCAGTTTGATATGGAAGCTTATAGTTTCTTGTTTTAAAAGTTTTCGAATGTAAGATTAATTTAATGTCTGATTCAGAACGTTCGATAATTTTTCGACATGGTAATTCATTGCTTTTTCTGCTGAATCCGGATCAGCCGCTTTTATAGCTTCAAAAATCATTTCATGTTCATCTTGAACAGACTGTAATTTATCTTCATCAGTAACTGTTAAAAACCACAGTGGATTGGATCTTTGTTTTAAGGAAGAGACTAGTTCAGCAATTACTTCGTTTCCTGAAGCTTTAGCTATTAGCATATGGAAATTGTGATCAAGCTGCATTAATTTTTTTCGGTCACCCGTTTTAATATATTTTCGACCTTCCTCTATAATTTTTTCTAATTTTTGCAATTGTTCTTTGCTGATATTTTTGGTAGTTAATCTTATTGATGCTGTTTCTAAAATAATGCGAGCTTCAATAACTGATTGTAATTCTGAAGAGTTCCAACCACGGATGAAAAGTCCTTTGCGAGGTACTACTTCAACTAATCTGTCATGCTGCAATTTAGAAATTGCACTTCTAATTGGAGAACGTCCATAACCACTGATTTCACAAAGCTCTAATTCAGAATATAATCGACTGAATACAAGTTCAGAATTTAGAATTTTCCACTTTAACAGTTCGTAAACGTCTTCACTTTGAGAAGTTTTAGTCGTCTTTTCAGCAGTCATTAAGATCTCCTGTATCTTTATAAAACATTTAATTATTATTAGAGTATAAAGACAAGAACATTAACTTTTTACTCGGATACTCAAGTATATCGATGAAACATGCAAAACTCATTAATGATATTATTCAATGAGGTCTAGAATATTATTTCCTCCTCTGATTCTTCATTTTTTTAAAGATATATAAATACTAAAATTCATTATTTTTTTTTGGGTAAATTACATTTTATCGTAACTTAAATCGAACTGGCTTGAAGAGTATAATTTTTATATAAGATAGCAGTATTAGAAAGTCCCCCTACTTTTCAATGGTTTTAATAACAGTTAAAAGCTCCAGAATTAATTTATAAGGAAAAACTATGTCTGCATTTTTAATTGTTCATTCAAAATTAACTGAACCAGAGCTTTTTCAAAACTATGTAGAAGCTGCCGGAGCTTCCTTAGACCAATACGAAGGCAAGTATCTATTAGGTGGTTCACTTAGCGCATTATTAGAAGGTGAGCACGATAAAGAACGTACCGTAATCTTTGAATTCCCTAGCTCTGAAAAAGCTAAAGATTGGTATAACAGTGAGGAGTATGCAAAAGTTAAACCTCTTCGTGAAAATACTGGGTCATTTGACTTTGTTTTAATTGATTCTTTTTAAACACTATTAAGCTAGAAGAGCTTATAAATAGAATTAAGCTCAATTGTTTTGTTTGAAAAGGTTACACAATTCACTATCTACAATTTGTTGATTAGAGAATTCAAACGTACCTTTTTCTAGCATTTCCTTTGCTGCATTTCTCACTAGGCCAAACGTGGCTCTTGCTAATGAGCCACCAATGCTGATTCTTGATACGCCAGCATCTTGAAGTTGGGCTAGTGATATTGGCGAACCAGCAAGCCCCATGACAACAGTTATAGGCCCATTAACTTCTTTAACTAATGTTTTGATTGTTTTTATATCTTTAACACCGGGTGAGAACAAACAGTCAGCACCTGCCTCTCGGAATTGATTAAGCCTTAAAATTGCTTCTTTTAAAGGCGTAGGATGATTAGCAAGAAAACAGTCAGTCCTAGCCGTTAGAGTAAAAGGATAATCTAAATCAGTCACTGCTTCTTTAGCTGCTTGGATGCGCTCAACGGCTAATTTCTGATCATAAAAAGGCTTATTAGCAATACCTGTATAGTCTTCTATATTTGCTCCCACTACCGATGTTTTTACAATTCTTTTCATGTTTTCTGCTACGGATTCTGCAGAATCACCATAACCATTCTCAGCATCCATACTTACGGGAATATCAACAGCAGTTGCTATTTTTCGCGTTTCATCCAATGCCATATCGAACGAAACTGCCGCTTCCGAATCTGGCAAGGCATGACTATAAGCAACACCTGCACTAGTCGTCGCTATTGCTTTAAAGCCAGCGTCTTCAAGAATCACAGCACTCCCTGCATTCCATGCATTTGCCATGATAAAAGTCTCGGAACTAAGATGAAGTTTTTGAAAGATTTCTGCTTTACATAGCATCTTGCGGTACCTATTAAGAATGATTTATTACAACAAACTATCACAAATATTACTTTCTCTAGAGACCATTGTCATTGCTGCGAATAGGATGATCAAAACGACACCCCCTTCTTTTTAACTAATACTTATGGATATCAGTAAGGCGTTCGACTATCTGCCATAATTTTATCCAAGGTTAATTGGCTTTTTTCAGGATTTTCAAGATCATGTTCTTCGAGCATTTCGCATTCATCTCTTATCATCTCAGCTATATTTGATGGATAGAATTGACAATCCTCTGGGCGATCGAAGTAAATAGCGCAGGTATATACGGAATAATCAGTCTCTTTTCTAAGCCAAGGACATAACTCGATAAGGTTACCAGTTTTAGGGTCTGACCAAATTTTACTATTATTTACATAAGCCGCTATTTCTGGCTTGAATATCTCCCAATACTCAATCTCATCCTCTGATGCAGAAAGCTGGCCATTGCTGTATTTGATACAACATTTACCGCAAGAGTTACATTCTTTGATAAAAAAGTCCTTGTTAAAACTTGAAATACTATAAATGTGACCCTAGAGTCCCATCAACCACAAATCAAGATATTGGTAAAATTTCAGCTTTATTTATAATCATCATCTCAGTTATTTCATTAACTGACCTATAATCATATCGATTCCAATTTGTATTAGACCACTTTACTGCGAATACCATTTTTTGTTTATCAATGTCTTCTAGCGATTCATTTTCAAGGTAAGACTTTACTGGTTCACAAAAATAGTTGTTACAAGTATCTGAACGCATTTCTCTGGTTAGTGAGCACCCAAATTTAGTTTGATTAATACAAGCCCCTACAATTGTTTTATTTTCAATTTTTGATAAATAAAGCTCATAGATATCTGTTTGCGATAGTTCAGGCTTAGTTTTTAACAGTTCAGCTATTGTAGAAGCCGATATATAAGCATGATCGCCACCAGAAACACAACAACCTCCTTTACATGCTTCACATAACCTGTCGGCCATTAATTGCCTTTCTGAGGCTTCTGAATAGTCTTTACTAAATAATACCGAACTATCATCGACATTATCAGTTAGGTCATCTTCTAAAGTATCATTATTAATATTATTAATTGTTTCTTGAATAACCCTCTTTAAGTGCTCACTATAATTTTTTATTCTTTCAACAGATGGTGCAGCAAGTTTTGTTAAACCAGATGGAAGTCTCATTAAATGAAAATTTTCTTCTGAATACCGAGGATTACCTTCTAAAAAAGTACGTAACATTTTCTCATTTTTCTTTTTTTCCTTATCATCTAGTATTTTAGCATTCTTATTTTTAATTACAGCTTCATAACTTTTTGTTTCTATTAGTTTTATTTGATATTTTAGATAGTTTTCAAACTGAAAAGATGTCATGTTTGATTTATTTATCATGACACTTCGGCAATCAAAAGAATTACAAACCAAGTAATCATGTTTTTTAGCTTGCAAAAAGTCTGAATAACTAATTAAACAAGCGCACACTTCACACTTACTAGACTTAGAATATTGAGAATCAAAAGGTGATTTTTTCATAATATTCCTAATCCTCTTCGCTATTAAACTACTTCATTTAGATGGTTTACTAATAAATATAGTTTAATAAATAGAATATAAATTAAGTCTTTAATTTGTTAATAACCTAAATATTTCATACTCACTTATTTATCTGAAACTTTAAACTCACACACATCCTATCCAGCCCCATTAATTCGACTTGATTTTTATGCATTCAACAAAGTTAACTCTTCGATTACTTCACAAAACGGAATATTAATAATAAACGTGATAGGTTTCATTTTAATAAAAGTATCCAAAGATTATTAAATGATGCAACTCACCACCAGCTGGATAGTTTAATGAAAACCTTTATATTACCTATGAGACTTGTATTCATTATGTAATTGGAGCGTTAATACATTCGTAAATTATGCTCTCTGTTAAAATCGAATCAAACTCTTTAACTGATATCCTCGACTTCTTGAAGACAACCATCATGGGTTTACTAATAATCTATTGAACCATATGCGTGAAAGTTTTTATTATTAATAGACTTATAACTCTGTAAAGTAGTAATTTTTTGTATCGTGAGATTTTATTCAAAATATTTATAACGTTTGATTATAGAAGCATAAATAAGGTTTGAATTACAACTTAGATAAACTGGATATACTTACCAGATTAGATAAAGAGTATCTATACATAATGTGCTTAACGGCCTAATTAATTCTAACTTTTACAAATCAGGTAGCCTCGTGACAATATTCCCTACACTTGAAATTCCCCATACTTTAGCTGCTGGACCAGGTCCAGGAAATACAGATCCACGAGTATTAAAAGCCTTTGCTAATGCAGGCGTTGCTGATCACATGCAAGCCGATGTTATCCGTGGCATGATCGAATGCAAACATATGCTTCGTGAAGCATGGGGTACTCAAAATGTTTATACATACGGTGTAGCAGGTACAGGCTGGAGCGGACTTGATTGTATTCAAAGCATAATATTACCTGGTGACAAGGTCGTCGTATTCAACAACGGTACTTTTAGTGGTATTGATGGTTTAACAATTCGTATGAAAGCATCCTCAGCAGAAGATTTAGCGGCAAACCCTGCTGATCCACAACCTGCAAATGTAATCATGATAAATATACCTCATGGGACTTCAGTCAGTGCTGAAATGGCGGAAGCTGCAATAGCAGAGCACAAGCCAATGTTCGCATTTATGGCTCACTTTGAAACAGGAAGTGGTCGTGTAAATGATATTCAAGGTTTTAACGATGCCTGTGCCAAACATGGCACTATGGGGATGTGTGACGCAGTATCAAGCTTAGGCATTGGTCATTTTAATATCGACGATTATCCTGCAATTGTTGCATGGGCATCTTGCCCTCAAAAAGGTATTTTAGGATTGCCTCTGTCTTATGCACCGGTATCATTCAGACAAGAAGCAATTGACCTCGTAAAGAAACGCGGTTGTTATACTTACGTACATCACCCAATTTTAGAAGCACGTCATTGGGGTGTTACCGATGGCGTAGACACTGAGACTTCAGGTTATCACCGCACGCATTCATCGTTTGCTGTAGCTTCATTTCACGAAGCATTGCGCATTTATCTAACAGCAGGAAGAAAGCAGACTGCAGATACATATGAATATCACGAAACAGCACTTAAACAAGCCGTAACTTCGATGGGTTGTAAAACAACATCAAACATGCCGAGTCTTGTAGTAATGGACCTTCCTGCATCACATGCTGGTCGTGAAAAAGAAATCGTAGGTAACTGTCGTGCACAAGGCTTCGGAATTTGGCCAACGCTTTCAGAGCCAACACAAATTCGAATTGGTATCTTGAATCAAATCAATCAAGGAGCAGTAACTGAAATAGTTGACCGTTTCGCAGATGCAATGCTTGAGTTGGGCGTTGAGTTTGATAAAACGGAAGTCATGGGTGGACTTAAATCATTCTATGAAGCTGAGCTTGCGGTAGCTTAAGTTTTTAAATATTTTAAATCAAAAAACCAGCTAACTAGCTGGTTTTTTGTGCTTGAAAGGTAATAAAAAAACACCCCCCTACTTTTAGGTACTTCTTATATATGACTTTACCTTGAATCTAGATAGTTGCTTAAGGTGACTGATACGCAGGCAATTCAACCACATAAGAGTCAACCGATTGACCATCCTCTGTGCCACTCCAATCAGAACCAAATAGGACACGCGTTCCTGTTGGACTAATCACAGCATGTGGTTCGCCCCAATAGTCGAATTCATTTTCATCAGCGCGATGATGGCCAATGCGATATACCTGAACATTGTCTTTGTCTTGCACATTGGCAATAATTAATTCTTGATCAAGTAAAGCTTGGCCATCTTCTTCAAAACCTACCATCGAAGCTGCAATCCAACCGGGATTACGATGCGCTAAAGCGGAGATATGTGTTCCCGTTTTAGAGTAGTCATATCCTTTTCTCTCGCTAATCACATCGAAGCAATCTCCTGTAGTTAGATCATGTGCAATGATATTTCCATCGCATCCCCCTTGCGGACCTGCAGAAAACTCTACGGAAAATAAAGCATCATTACCATTACCCAACATCCCTAAGCTCTCATGTTCAGGTTTATTCTTATTCAATTCACGAACTACCACGCCGTTTGCATCGTAGACCGTAGTGTTATGAAAATACAGGTCACCACTAGGGCCTGGCATCGGAGCAACGTAGCTCACATCAGTCATAGTAAAGGTGGTTAATTCACCCGTTGAAACTTTATAAGAATACGCAGCATCATTACCACAACGAAAACCAAATACATCTGAATCATAAGACATCATCTGCACATCATTACCCAAACTCACTCCTGCGCATCCGGCCTCAGT
>CALISP010000007.1 GCA_938041705.1 uncultured Cocleimonas sp.
CGGCGTGTTAGCGGCTCACCACCAGAGATACGAATTTTGTTAACCCCAAGTTCTACAAATGCTGTACCGATGCGACTCATTTCTTCAAGGGTAAGAAGTTGCTCACGTGGTACAAATTTCATGTCTTCTGACATGCAATAAACACAACGCAAATCACAGCGATCAGTCACTGAAAGACGCACGTAATTAACTTCTCTACCAAAGCGGTCAACTAATTTAGTTGGTAGTTGTTGGTCTTTTGGTTTATCTACCGTTGTTGCTGATTGTTTCATAGGGGTTTATGTCTTTTTGGGGCTATTTACTGCTGTAAAATACAGCCAGAAATCATTTATATCATAGATCTTTGCGCAAAGAATAATTTTAAGTTTGCCATTAGTTAAAGTTTAGTTAGCAATTTCCATACCATATTCCATATCAGTAATGCTTTCGATAAAGAATCGGTTTTTATCACTATAGAGTCTTAGCTTATTTCTTATGTAGGAGCTTAATGTCTTGATGATTCTTTGGGGTGAGACTATTTGTACCGCTCGTCGTTAACATTGTATTTAATTATTAGTTGAATCTATCAATAAAAAGTCTATCAAAAGTAGGGGGGTGTCTTTATTTATTTGTTTAATACTAGGAGTCTCTCTGTGGCATGTAAATTGCAGTGTTAATAATAAAGCTTACTAAAGGATATAGAGCCCCATCGAACATTCAAAACCAGATTCTTCATTAAATGGTTCTTCACCTAAAGAAAGTGTTGAGTCACATGCTGATAATGAGTATGACTTAAGTCTTTCAAATGAAAAATTACCAGATAGCTTTTCAATATCGGTAGTTATGGAAAGCAAGCCATCTAATCATCAGTGGGCTGATGAAGTTTGGGATGCTCGAGGAATAGTTGCTTCGGCAGATAATGCAACAGGATCTCCTGAAACTGATGAAGTTACTGATGAAAATAATGAAGTAAAAGTTATACAACAAGGTGATATCAAGCAACTGATATACAGTGGTCTAAAAATTCGTTTGTTTTTGGATGAATGCGAAAGTTATTACCATAATTTGATGTCGCCTGAACCTGGTTGTTTTATTGTGGCTCGCAATGAAGACAAAGATGGCGAAGAAACAGATATGCCAATTCCTGTAATAGTAACGTTGAGTTTTGATGAGGCTCATTCATATCTGGAAGGTGATGATATTGTTTATGCGGTGCCAATTCCACCTGAGCTTTATCGATGGGCCGAAGCATATGTTTTAGAGAATTACGTTGCTGAAAAACGTGTTAAACGCAAACGTGTAGATTGGAAAAAAGGTGATAAGCGCAATTCAAGCAGTCACGAACCCGCATTTGATGATCCAGCTAAAGATAAAAAAGGTAAATCTGATGCCTGATAACTCAAATAAAGATGAAGGGTTTGTTTCACGATGGTCTCGTCGTAAGCAACAAGTTGTTCAAGAAGAAAATCTACAAGATGTTAATTCTTCAGAAGGAATTTCTGAAGATATAGAAGAGGTTATTGACCCTGAAGTTATAAAAGCAGAAAAGTTAGAAGCTTTAAATAAACTTACTGATGAAGATATGCCAGATATTGAAACCCTAAATGAGCATTCTGATTTCTCTAGTTTTATGTCGACAAGTGTCAGCGAAAAACTCCGAAACATGGCTTTAAAAAAACTTTTTATGGGAAAGTCATACAATATTCGTGATGGTTTGGATGAGTATGACGGTGATTATACCTTCTTTGAAAAAATGCCCGATACTATGGTCACATCCGATATGAAGCATATGATCGGAGTAGAAGCTAAGAGGCAATTAGCAAAGGAACAAGAAGAAGAACGACAAAGAATGATTGCATCCGGTGAAATCGATGAGTTTGAGGAAATCGAGGAATTTGATGAGTTTGCTGATGATGATGATGAAGATGTCTCCGCAGAAACGGAAGAAGAATACGTGGATGAGCATATTAACGTAGAAGGATTTGATACCACCGATATTAGTGATGAAGTGACTGATATTAATGATGTTAATAATGAAACTAACAACGCTAACAATAAAGATGATGAGGAAGTTGCATGACAGATTTATTTGTCTCAGAAAGTAAGACTCAAGCAAAAGAAGCGGCCTATGCTGCAGTTCAACAATTAAAACCAAAATCAACTCCACTGATCGAATATAAGTCTCGCGGTAAGGTAGTTGTTATAGGAGATTCAAAAGTAATCGAGGCTTTAGGTGAATTACCTGAGCCGTTGACGTTAGAAAAGGTTGTTTTTGAAGGCGGAGTTTCATCATCTGATATTACAATTGAGGGTGCTCTAGGTCAGTTTTTGGTGAATGTTAGTACGCAACAAATTAAAGCTGATTTAGTTCTTGATTTAAGTTCTAAGCCAATACTGAAAATGGCTTTAAAGCCTCCTGGTTATATAGTTAGTGGCCATGAAAAAAATGAATTAGAAGAAGCTAAAGAAGAGCTTCATGAATTAACCGGTACTTTCGATAAGCCAAAATATTTTGATTATAACGAAAGTCTTTGTGCGCATGGTGTTTCAGGTAAGCCCGGTTGTACGCGTTGCCTTGATGCTTGCCCAGCCGAAGCTATTACTTCATTGGTAAACAAGATTGCGGTTGACCCTTTTCGTTGTCAAGGTGGGGGTATTTGCGCCACAGTTTGTCCTTCTGGTGCGATTACTTATTCGTACCCAAAACCTCGAGATTTACTTACTCATGTAAGAACCTTGGTTCTTACATATCTTAAAGAAATTACTGAAATTGATGGTAAAACTACTGCGCCAGATTTGGTCTTTGTTACAGAAGATCAACAAGATCGTGTGGTACAAATTATGCCAGCTGCCCTAGTGATAGCGGTAGAGGAAGTAGCTAGTGTTGGTCCAGAAGTATGGTTGTCAGCTTTAGCTTGGGGTGCACGTTCAGTACGTTTATTTAATCTTGATGGTATGCCTGATTCGGCTGAAAACGCATTGGATTTACACCTTCAGATGACTCAGAAAACCTTAGCAGGTATGGGGTACCCAGACAATTGTATTTCGTTAGTCGCAGATCAAGGCGAATTGATTACATCATCTAGTCTTACTCAAAAGAAAACTGCATCACATGCCCCTTTGGGTGATAAGCGCCAGGCTTTCTATATGGCGTTAGATCACTTATCTGCTCAGGCTGATGAGGCAACAGTCGAAGCCAATCAAGAAATTGCATTACCGCAAGGAGCTATTTTTGGTGAAGCAATTATTGATAAATCAAAATGTACGCTTTGTATGTCATGTGTTGGTGCTTGCCCAGGTAATGCATTACAAGATGGCCGTGAATTACCACAAGTAAGTTTGGTTGAAGATAAATGCCTGCAATGTGGGATTTGTGTAAGTACTTGTCCTGAGGATGCAATATCTATCGCTCCTCGTCTATTGCTAGATAGGCGTCTACGTAGTAAGCCTCGGGTACTTCATCAAGATGAGCCTTTTTGTTGTATTAAATGTGCCAAGCCGTTTGCTACAAATGCAGGGATTGAAACCATACTCAAGAAGCTTTCGGGTCATTATATGTTTACTGATGAGCGCTCTAGAGATCGTTTGAAGATGTGTGACGACTGTCGTGTGGTAGATATGGTTGAAGATCCAAATTCGGATCTGTAATTATAATGAGTTTTGAAGGTTAAGACTCAGAAGAAGATTTCGTTTTTAAAAGTTTAGTTTAGGGATGGCACCCATATCAAAAATACCTATTAAAAGTAGGGGGGGTGTCTAAGATTAACTATTAAATTAGTATTTCGGCGTTTTTTGCTGGTTTATTACTTAATTTTTAAATTAAATTTGTATCCGTTTAGTACCGAGACTTTTTGACCAGTGGGTCAGTACTTGAGTAATTTAGTCATACTTTCTGGTTTTCATTGGGTAAATTACTCCGTTTTGGTTATTTTTTTCCCCCGACGAATGGCACGTTCATTGCATAAATTATAATTGTATAAGGAAATCTATGTCAGCAAAAAATATGTCACAAGCCCAAGCTTTAAAAAATGATAGTTCGAACGCTTCTTTGGATCAGATTCAAAGTATGGCTTTGGATGGGGCGGATGACTCTTCATTGTTATCAGCTGATGGCTCTCAATTAGATCAGCAACCCGAACAACAATATCGAGCAGCAGCTTACAGTGTTTTAGCGGCTTTGCTGCGAGGTATTCCTAGTCAAGAAGCACTTGATCAAATTTCTGAGTTTGCCAAGGTGACAGTTGATGAAGATGAGTTGTTACTTTCAATGTCTAGTTTAGGTTTAGCAGCTCAATCAACTGAAGTTGAAGCAATTGATGATGAATATCATCTTTTATTTGTTGGCTTAGGTCGAGGTGAATTGGTTCCTTATGGTTCATGGTATTTAACGGGTTTCTTAATGGAGCAACCTCTTAGTATTTTAAGAGATGATCTTAGGTTGTTAGGTTTTGAGAGAGATGAAAGTGTAGTAGAGCCAGAAGATCATGTGGCGGCAATGTGTGAAATTATGATGATGCTAATTTCAGATAATCCTTCTAATAGTGATGAAACACAGCTTATATTTTTTGAAAAACATATAGAGCCATGGATGAAGCGATTTTTTGATGATATGGCGAAAGCTGAATCAGCCGTTTTTTATCGAGCGGTAGGACGTTTTGGTCTGGCATTTTTAGATTTTGAGAAACAGTATTTATTGGCATAGATACAAATCACAATGCAGCACAATACATTTAATATAAATGTAACAAATTAATAGTAATAAAAAACAATTAGTAATGAATTTAGGCAAGGAGTGAAATGATGAAAAAATATGCAGAAGCAAAAATTAGTCGTAGACAGTTTTTGAGTAGCGGAGCGGCAATCGGTGCTACAGCAGTAGCGGCAGTAGCGATTCCCAGTGCAGCACTAGCTGCAGAAGCGGTTCCTGTTGTTGAGAATAAGAAAGAAGAAGGCTACCGACTCACACAACATATAGCTGATTATTATAAATCAGCCTCAGTATAGGAGGATTATTAGTATGAAACTTACAAAAAAATCCAATCGGGTTGTCGATCATTCAGTCAATCAGGTTATTGATAGTACTTTAATTGATAAAGTAGGATCAGCCCAGAAAGTAGCTGGTGAAGCGATGTCTAGACGTCAATTCCTTCGAAGCTCTAGCTTAATGGCTGGTGGTGCTGCTTTGGCAAGTTCGTTTACACCGGGCATGATGAAGAAAGCAGAAGCTGCTGGAGCTACAACAGGCGATATAAAGCGTGTTAAAACGGTTTGTACTCATTGTTCGGTAGGTTGTGGAGTTATTGCTGAAGTACAAAATGGTGTTTGGACTGGTCAAGAGCCTGCACTAGATCATCCTTTCAATAAAGGTGCTCATTGTGCTAAAGGTGCAGCGATTCGTGAGCATGGTCACGGAGAACGTCGTTTAAAGTACCCAACTAAGTTAGTTGATGGTAAATGGAAGAAAATTTCATGGGATCAAGCGATCAATGAAATTGGCGACAAAATGTTAGAAATTCGTAAAGAGTCTGGCCCTGATTCGGTTTATTTATTGGGTTCTGCTAAACACAATAATGAGCAAGCTTATCTGTTTAGAAAAATGGCAGGTATGTGGGGAACAAACAACGTTGATCATCAAGCTCGTATTTGTCACTCAACTACGGTTGCTGGTGTAGCGAATACTTGGGGTTATGGTGCGATGACCAACTCCTACAATGATATTCACAATTCTAAGTCGATCTTACTGATCGGTTCAAATCCAGCTGAAGCTCATCCAGTATCTTTACTTCATATCATGAAGGCTAAAGAAGAGAACAATGCACCGATCGTGGTGATTGATCCTCGTTTTACGCGTACAGCAGCTCATGCTAATCACTTTTTACAAATTCGTCCTGGTACTGACGTTCCAATTATTTGGGGTATGTTGTATCACATCTTTAAGAATGGCTGGGAAGATAAAGGTTTCATCCGTCAACGTGTTTACGGTATGGAAGAAGTTATGCAAGAAGTTGCAAAATGGGATCCTGCTGAAGTTGAGCGTGTTACTGGTGTTAAAGAGCATCGTGTAAAAGCTGCAGCTAAAGCAATGGCTGATAACCGTCCAGGTACCTTTATTTGGTGTATGGGTGGAACGCAACATACTGTTGGTAATAACAATACTCGTGCTTATTGTACATTCCAGCTTGCTCTTGGCAATATGGGTGTTTCTGGTGGCGGAGCTAATATCTTCCGTGGTCATGATAATGTTCAGGGTGCTACAGACCTTGGTGTATTAGCTAATACATTGCCTGGTTACTACGGTTTATCTGCAGGTTCTTGGAAGCATTGGTCAAAAGTTTGGGACTTGGATTACGATTGGGTTAAAGGACAGTTTGACGAAGGCAGTTACGAGAAGAAAGGTGATAAAGATCTTCACGTGATGAATACCAAAGGTATTCCAGTATCTCGTTGGATTGATGGTGTTCTTGAAGAAAAAGACAATATCGCGCAAAAAGATAATGTCAAAGCTATGTTCTTCTGGGGTCATGCGCCTAACTCACAAACGCGTGGTACTGAGCAAAAGAAAGCAATGGAAAAGCTAGAGATGATGGTTGTGGTTGATCCATATCCAACAGTTTCAGCGGTAATGCATGATCGTAAAGATGGTGTTTACTTATTACCAGCAGCTACTCAGTTAGAGACTGCCGGTTCAGTTACAGCTTCAAATCGTTCGTTCCAGTGGCGCTCACAAGTAATGAAGCCATTGTTTGAGTCTCTTCCTGATCACACGATTATGTATAAACTAGCGAAAAAGCTAGGTATTGCTGATCAGATGTTCAAGAACATTGCAGTTGAAAATGATGAGCCTGTAGTTGAAGACGTACTTCGTGAAATCAATCGTGGTATGTGGACAATCGGTTATACAGGTCAAAGTCCAGAGCGCTTGAAGTTACAACAAGAGAATTGGGGTGACTTTGATTTCACTAGTCTGAAAGCTGAAGGCGGAAAGTGTGATGGTGAATTCTACGGATTGCCATGGCCTTGTTGGGGTACTCCAGAGATGAAGCATCCTGGTACGCCTAATCTTTATGATGGCAGTAAATCAGTTGCTGAGGGTGGTTTAACATTCCGTGCTAGATTTGGTGTTGAGCGTAACGGAACTAATCTGTTAGCAGAAGGTTTCCATTCCGTAGGTTCAGAAATCAAAGATGGTTACCCTGAATTTAAAGCTGATATGTTGAAAAAACTAGGCTGGTGGGATGATCTTACTGATGCTGAGAAAGTGGCGGCAGAAGGTAAGAACTGGAAGACTGACTTATCTGGTGGTATTCAGAGAGTTGCGATAAAACATGGTTGTGCACCATTTGGTAACGCTAAGGCGCGTGTGAATGTGTGGACTTTCCCAGATCCAATTCCAATACATCGTGAGCCTCTATACACAAGTCGTCGTGACTTGGTGGCTAAATATCCAACTTATGAAGATCGTAAGTCATTCTGGAGATTACCAACGCGTTACGGATCAATTCAAGCGACGGATTTCTCAAAAGACTTCCCGATGATTCTCTCTTCATTCCGCTTAGTGGAATATGAAGGTGGCGGTGATGAGACACGTTCTAATCCATGGCTAGCTGAATTACAACAGGATATGTTTGTAGAAATTAATCCTAGAGATGCTAATAATGCGGGTATCCGTGACGGTAATGATGTGTATATCGAAACTCCTGAAGGAGCGAAAATAAAGGTCAAAGCAATGGTTACTCGAAGAGTGGCAGCGGGTGTTGCTTCTGCTCCTTATCACTTCGGTGGGCATTTCCAAAGCGAGGATTTACGTTCCAAATATCCAAAAGGCGCAGATCCATATGTTCTTGGTGAGGCGATAAACACAGCCATGACCTATGGTTATGATTCAGTAACCCAAATGCAGGAAAGTAAGTGTAGCCTGTGTAAAATAACTAAAGCTTAGGAGGTAACAAACTATGGCTGCTAATGTAAAATTTTATTGCGATTCAGAACGTTGTATCGAATGTAACGCTTGTGTTACCGCTTGTAAAAATGAGAATGAAGTTCCTTGGGGAATCAATCGTCGTCGTGTAGTAACGGTGAAAGATGGTGAGCCAGGAGAGCGCTCTTTATCAGTTGCGTGTATGCACTGTACTGATGCACCTTGTGCTGCGGTATGTCCTGTTGATTGTTTTTATACCACTGATAACGGCATCGTACTTCACGATAAAGATATCTGTATTGGTTGTGGTTACTGTTCATATGCTTGTCCATTCGGCGCACCACAGTTCCCAACTTCAGGTGCTTTCGCATCACGTGGCAAGATGGACAAATGTACTTTCTGTGCAGGTGGTCCTGAAGAGACTGGTAGTGCTGATGAGTACAAGAAATACGGTGCTAATCGCTTGGCTGAAGGTAAATTACCTTTATGTGCTGAGATGTGTGCAACCAAAGCACTATTAGCAGGTGATGCTAATATGGTATCTGATATCTATCGTAAGCGTGTTGTTAGTAGAAGTATGTCGACGATTTCATCAAGTGCTATTCAGAAAGGTGGCTTTAACCCTCAGTAACAGTAGTTACTAGCCTGTAAAAGCAAATAATTTGTTTTTACAAGACTATAAAAGAGAATTGTGCGATGGGTTTCCATCGCACAATATTACATATCTTAGATCACTATGTTTTGATCAATATATTTATTTAATGTATACAATCTATGTAAAGCTCTAATAATCCTTCCTCCTAGTTAGGATAAACATTCCCCTTTGCTTTTTCTGATTTGAGCAAAGGGGAATATTTTAGTCTTCAGTTTTCAACGTGTTATTACGTGTTATCAAAATGTCGTTTTAGGGAAATATTATGAATCTAGTAAATCGGGTTTTTCTTTTTGGTTTTGTATTTTTCTTATTAAGTTTAACTGCAATAACCATTCCCAATGCCTATGCGGAAAATCCAAATAAGCCTGTGGGAAATATCAATGGACCTGACACTCAACAATTCAACGTGAAAAGTCCTGCAAGTGACTTATGGCGTGCGGTTCGACAACGTGAAAAAGATGGTTCTGGAAATATTACGGGCCTGTCTCAAGTCAAAGGACCGAATGCTTCAACATTGATAAATGTTGGCGGTCAAGAATGGCGCGATTGGCGTGTATCAAAACTAATACCTTATTCTATGTATGCAATCGGCGGCACTCTTTTAGTAATTGCCCTTTTCAGATTGATACGTGGAAAAATCAAAATTAAAGCTGGTCGTTCAGGCAAAAAAATTAAACGTTTCACAGATTTTCAACGATTTGTGCATTGGTCAGTTGCCATACTATTTGTAATCTTAGGTATTACTGGTGTTATTCTAACCTTAGGCCGATATGGTTTATTGCCATTAGTGGGTAAGGAAGCCTTTGGTTTTATCGCTTATTACGGAAAATTACTACATAACTACCTAGGTCCAGTATTCTCGGTGATGATGATTGTGATGTTGTTCACTTTTATCAAAGGCAATCTATTTAATTGGACAGACTTAAAATGGTTCGCAAAAGGCGGCGGACTTATGGGTGGGCATGCTAGCGCAGGCCGTTATAACGGTGGTGAAAAAGCATGGTATTGGATAGCTGCTATTGCCGGATCAGTTGTGATTTTGAGTGGCTTAATTATGAATTTCCCTCAACTTATAACTTGGTTGAATATTAGCAATGAGCAATATCAACAAGCTCAATTTCTTCATGCAGTCGGTTCTATCGGTATATTTGTTGTTTCATTTGGTCATATTTATATGGGTACTATCGCTATGGAAGGTGCCTTCGAGGCAATGCAAACAGGCGAATGTGATTCGAACTGGGCAAAAGAACACCATGATTTATGGTATGAAGAATTACAAAAAAATGGAGAGTTAACTATGCAAGATGAGTCATCAAAGAGCTCTTCGAATGAATCAGCTCAAACTGTTTAATTTAGAATATATAACCATAAATAAATAAAAAATTATTCTTAGAGTGTTCTACACTTTAATCAAACGAAAGAAATTACTATCACTCTCTGCTTTTGAGGAAATATCCTAAAAGTAGAGGGGCGTCGTTTTTATCTATTTTCTGAGCAAAATAGACACTATATGTTTAAAACATAAGTTCGAATATTGAAAAAAATATTCAATTCATAAAATAATAATAAAAATTCAATCTAAAGGAGTTTGTGAATGCAAAAATCATTACACCTTGACCCCGCAAAATGTACGGGATGTCTGCAATGCGAAATGGCTTGTTCATACGAAAAGCTAGGTGAATTTAATCCCTCTCGATCTGTTATAAAAGTTTTTACTTTTCATGAGGAAGGTCGCTTTGCTCCGTATACTTGCACGCAGTGTGATGAGGCATGGTGTTTACGTGCTTGTCCTGTTGATGCAATCACTATGGATTTAGCATCAGGCGCTAAAATAGTTATCGATGATAAATGTGTTGGCTGTAAGGTGTGTACTATCTCATGCCCATTTGGAACCATTAATTATGTTCAAGAAACAGGCAAGGTTGCTAAGTGTGATCTTTGCGGTGGTGATCCTGAATGTGCCAAGGCCTGTCCTACCGATGCAATAACATATATCGATGCTAATGCAACTGGTTATGATCGAATGAAAGCTTTTGCAGAAAAAAGCCTACCTAGCGCAAACACATCAGCATAAGGAGTCAGTTATGTCTTGGACAAGAAAAGTACTACGTGTAAATTTAACTACTGGCAACTGTACAACAGAGCCTTTAAATATGGACTGGGCCAAGAATTATTTGGGCCAGCGCGGATTAGCAACAAAATATTTAGTTGAAGAAACTGATCCAAATGTCGACCCATTAAGTCCTGAAAATATTTTTATTATGGCTACAGGTCCACTGACAGGAACAATGGCTTCAACGGCGGGACGATATTCTGTCATCACTAAAAGCCCACTTACAGGTGCAATTGCTTGTTCTAATTCGGGTGGTTTTATAGGAAATGAATTCAAAAATGCTGGCTTAGATATGATTATCTTTGAAGGTAAAGCCGCATCACCTGTTTATTTGTATATCGAGAACGATACAGTTGAAATAAAACCAGCTGATGATCTTTGGGGAAAATCTGCATGGGAAGCTGATGCAATGATTCATGCCAAACATCAAGACCCAAACCTTAAGATTGCAGTCGTAGGTCGACCTGCGGAAGAAGGATGTTTATATGCTGCTGTCATTAATGATCTACATCGTGCTGCAGGACGCTCAGGTGTTGGAACAGTCATGGCATCAAAAAATCTTAAGGCCGTTGCAGTTCGTGGAACTAAAGGTGTAAAAGGTTTAGAAAAACCAGCTGAATTCATGAGTGCCGTAAATGACGGGAAAAAGGTATTGGCTGACAATGCAGTAACAGGCCAGGGATTACCTACATATGGTACCCAAGTATTAATGAATGTTATTAACAGTGTGGGCGGTTTACCAGCTCATAATATGCGTGATGTTGGTTTTGCAGGTGCTGAAAACATATCTGGCGAAGCAATGCATGAGCCCCGCGCAAGTGATGGTAAAGCAAATCTAACAACTAATGGTGCATGTTTTGGTTGTACTATTGCCTGCGGAAGAATATCTACTATAGATAAAACGCATTTCTCAGTAAAAGATAAGCCTGAATATCATGGTGCATCTGGTGGTTTAGAATATGAAGCTGCTTGGTCATTAGGTGCTGATACAGGTGTTGATGATATTGATGCGCTGACCTACATTCAGTTTGTTTGTAATGAGGATGGTATTGATCCAATTAGTCTTGGTTGTACGATTGCTGCTGCAATGGAGTTATTTGAGAAAGGTAAAATCGATATTGAAGAAACAGGTGGTATCGACTTACGATTCGGTTCTGCAGAAGCTTTAGTCGCTGCAACAGAAGCCGTCATTGCTGGAACTCCTTTCGGTAAAATTCTTGGTATGGGTTCGAAGCGCATGTGTGAAAAATATGATGATCCTGATTTGTCTATGTCAGTTAAAGGCCAAGAATTCCCTGCTTATGATCCACGTGGTATCCAAGGAATTGGCTTAGCTTATGCCACGTCTAACCGTGGTGCATGTCATTTACGTGGTTATACAATCGCATCTGAAATCTTAGGAATTCCGGTTAAAACAGAGCAAGCAGATTCGGATGGTAAGCCAGAATTAGTTAAAGCATTCCAAGATGCAACTGCCTTAGTTGATTCTGCAGGACTCTGTATTTTCACTACATTCGCATGGGGTATGGAAGATATTGCTCCTCAAATTGATGCAGCCTGTGAAGGTGATTGGAGCGTTGATAAATGCTTAGAAGCAGGTGAACGTATCTGGAATATGGAACGCCAATACAATAATGCTGCTGGTTTCACGGCTGATGACGATACCTTACCTAAACGTTTGCTTAAAGAAGCAATTAAGTCTGGCCCTACAAAAGGACAGGTTAGTAAGTTAGGTGAAATGTTGCCAATATATTATGAAGTACGTGGATGGACGCCTCAAGGGGTGCCTACGCCTGACACGCTATCTCGTTTAGGTCTTAGCTAAACAGAATAGGGTTTTAAATATGAAGCATCATATTATTATCGGAGCTGGTCCTGGCGGCGTTGTCGCTGCTGAGACCTTGCGTAAAACTAATCCTACAGATCAAATTACCTTGATAGGTGATGAAGCTGCGCCACCTTATTCAAGAATGGCTATTCCTTATTTGTTGGTTGAAGACATCGAAGAGTCTGGAACCTTTCTTCGAGCTACCGATCATTATAAGAATCACGGGATTGATTATATTCAAGGTCGAGTTGCAAACATTGACCCGAATACTAAAACCTGTGTTCTTGAAGATGGCAGTAATCTTAGTTATGACGAACTATGTATAGCGACAGGCTCAACTCCAATTTCACCGCCTATTGAGGGTATTGATTTACCTGATGTTCATTCCTGTTGGACTTTAGAAGATGCACGTCAAATCTCTGCATTAGCGACACCAAATTCAAATGTTGTTTTGATGGGTGCAGGTTTTATTGGGTGCATCATTTTAGAATCATTGGTTAAGCGTAAAGTGAACCTCAGTGTGATTGAGATGGGCAGTCGAATGGTGCCACGTATGCTCGATGAAAATGCGGGAGGCTTACTTAAACAGTGGTGTATTGAAGATGGAGTTGGTGTTTATACAAGCACTAAAGTGAACGCCATCAAACTTGCAGATCCAGACATTAATAATGGCAGTAGCATGCAAGTCATATTGGATAATGGCGCAAGTATAAATGCAGATTTAGTGATCAGTGCGACTGGGGTAAAGCCTAATATCCAGTTTCTTCAAAATTCCGGTTTAGAAATAGATCAAGGCGTGTTAGTCAATAACAAAATGCAGACTAATATTCCTAATATCTATGCAGTAGGTGATGTAGCTCAAGGCATGGACTTTTCAACAGGTGAATATACCGTTCAAGCAATTCAACCAACGGCTACCGACCATGGTCGTATTGCTGGTTTAAATATGGCGGGCAAAAATGCGGAGCACAATGGATCGCTGAATATGAATATTCTCGATACTCTCGGATTAATCTCAACCTCTTATGGATTATGGATGGGCCAAGAGGGCGGTGATACTGCTGAAATATATACGCCTGAGGTTTTTAAATATATGAATTTACGATTTGGTATTGATGATGAGTCGGATGTTTTAGTAGGAGCGACTACCATAGGTTTGACTCAGCATGTCGGTGTGTTACGAGGTTTGATTGAATCTAAAATTCATTTGGGTGAATGGAAACAACGTCTGATTAATAATCCTATGCGTATTATGGATGCTTATGTGGCATCTACTCAGGAATTAGACAATGTGGTCCATTAAAAAGACACCCCCCCACTTTTATGGTATTTTTAATAACTTAACGAAGAAGCCGTCTTTCGAGCTATTTTCATTATATTCTATAACTGTCTCGGCTATACCTGAACGCGCCTATTTTTAATATCATGCTTATCTAATTTAATAAATATGAAGATGTACCTAGAATTATACGCCTCTCTAATGCACTTGTTACCTCCCGGTACGTCACGTCACAAACGTGAAATTAAAGTGAATGAAGGAACCTCCGTGCAAGATGTCATTGATGAATATCATATCCCTTTAGAAATGGCGCATATTGTATTAGTTAATGGTGTCTTCGTTTGTGAAGATAGAAGCCAACATATTTTAAAAGAACTAGATGTACTCTCAATATGGCCGCCCGTTGCCGGCGGATAGATGTTTATGATAAAGAATTTTTCCGTGTATCTTAAATGTCATGAATAAACGTTCATATGAAATGGGCTATACGCCATTAGAATTTAAAAAAGCACTATTGGGGCAATTTAACTCAAATACTGCTTATACCATTACGAAGCTTGAACCAAGTTTAGGCTTTGCGGTGGAAACAGAATCATGGTCAATTGAAGATAAATCAGAATCAATCCTTGTAGAAGTTTCTATCGCTGTTGGAGCTCCAAGAATAATAGCGTTACTGACTTTGCCAGTGTTGAATACTGATTTTGTTTTTAAGCAAATTACCGAAACCCAGCATAAAGAATTTATGAAAACTTTTTTTAAGTACTTCCATAAAGGCGGTGGTTGAAGGCTCAATTAGTCACAATTCTAATACCTTATAATCTCAATAAGTTACAATCAAAGCATGAATGAAAAAGAACAAAGTCGCTATGCACGTCAAATTCGCCTTTCTCAAATAGGTGAAGAGGGACAACAAAAACTATTAGACTCAACAGCATTAATTATTGGTATGGGAGGTTTAGGCTCACCAGTAGCAATGTATTTGGCTGCTGCGGGAATAGGAACATTAATTATTAGCGATTTCGATCAAGTCGAAGACTCTAATTTACAGAGACAAATCGTTCATAGAACCCAAGATATAGGTGAACTTAAGGCCTTTTCTGCGAAACGAACCATCGCTGAAATTAATCCAGATTGTATTGTTGAAGCAATAGACTGGGAGCTAGATGAAGACGAGCTAGAAGCATATCTTGAAAAATCAGATGTTGTCTTGGATTGTTCTGATAACTTCCCCACACGGTTTGCTATCAATCGTGCCAGTGTTAAAACAAAAACGCCTTTGGTATCAGGTGCAGCAATTCGTATCGAAGGACAAATTGCTACTTATATACCTGACTCAGATGGTCCATGTTATCAATGCTTATATAAACAGCAATTTGAAAATACTGAGACTTGTGCAATGGAAGGAGTGCTATCGCCTGTAGTAGGTGTTATAGGAACTATGCAAGCACTTCAGGCAATCTTAGTCTTAACGGGTCATGCAGAGAACGTGAATGGCAAGTTATTATTATTTGATGGATTAAGTATGGAATGGCAGAGAGTGCAGATACCTCGTAATCCTAATTGTGAAATTTGTAGTAGATAGTCTTTAATTTCTAATGGAGTAAACGTGTGTCCTCTTACATTATTTGTGCAACTCCTAGAAGTGGGAGTACTCTTTTATGTGATCTGTTAGCTAATACTGGTATAGCTGGACGTCCCAACTCTTTTTTTCGTCGTGAGTCATTTGTTGAATGGGCTGATAACTTTAATATTTCTGTAAATAATTGGCGTAATACTTACTCATTTGATGAGTCGTATTTATCAGCTGTATTGCGACAAGGGGCTAGTGGAACTTCAGTTTTTGGGATGCGTTTAATGTGGGAGAGTCTTGGTGAACTTTCTAAATCATTGGATTGGTTTTATCCGAATCTTTCGAGTGATAATGCTCGTTTTCAATCAGCTTTCAAATCACCTGTATATATCTATTTATCGCGTACTGATAAGGTAGCACAAGCGGTTTCTCGCCTTAAAGCAGAGCAATCTGGATTATGGCATGTCTTTGAAGATGGTACTGAGCGTGAGCGACTTGGTGTGGGCCAGATTCCTACTTATGATGTTAATAAACTATCTATGTTTGTTGCTGAAGCAGAGAATAATGATGTGGCATGGAAACATTGGTTTGCTCAACAAGGTATAGAGCCCTTATATCTAACTTATGAGGAGTTAGCAGCTGAACCACAACCGATTTTGGGGACGGTATTATCTTTTCTTGGTTTAGATCCTGCAATCGCTAACAAAGCTAAAGTTAATACGTCAAAATTAGCGAATGATGAGAGTCTTGAATGGGCCATTCGTTTTCGAAGAGAAACTTTGAAATATAAATAAGAGTGCGAGTTTATTTAATCTAATAATAGCTAAAAAGTAGGGGGGTGTATCTTTAAGCTTGTTCCCAAGGCAAGCCACTGAAACGCCATCCATTTAAGGTACCGCGTTGGTTATTCTCATCACGATCACCTTCAAAACCATCCGTAATGTGATAAATATTTGTCATTCCTTTTTCTAGCAATTCTAAGCCCGCTTTTTCAGAACGATTGCCACTTCTACACATCAATAAAATTGGGCAATTATTGTTTGTACTAGCTTTTTGTATTTGATTAATTTCTTTAAAGAAGTTTGGGTTTATTTCCCAGTCAGGGTCATCCATCCACGCTACATGAATACTTTCTGTAGGATGGCCTATAAAGAGAAACTCCATAGAAGTTCGAATATCTATTAACCGAGCTTCAGCATTTTCTTTTAATAGTTTCGATGCTTCCAGTGAATTCAAATGTCCTAATTCTGTTATCTGACTAGTCATGAATGTCATTTACCGTACGTTATTGTTAGAAGATTAGAAACTAATCTAAAGTAATATTACTTATTTAACACTTCAAATAAAACCAAAATGGTTTTCTGTAATGGACTGTTATTGTTATCGGAAACCATTAAATATTGATTATCACGAATATGCGTGAGCCCTTCAAAATTGTCTAATATCCATCCTTCTGAACTATCAAATTTAGCAATTAAACTGGTATCGCATAACTTTGAGCTTGCACATTTTTGAATATTTAGTTGTCGTAAGCTTATCACTACAGGTGATAAAAGCCCATTATAAGCCCTTTCAAGAATCAATATATCACCATTCTTTAGTACTTCTAATGCAGTGATAGAACTATTTTTTACGGTTGATGCGGCAAAGTTCCACTCTTTTCCCGAGCTTGAGTAAAGCGTTTGTTTAGTGAGAGGGTTTTCTTTTAAAGGTTGCTCGGCAGCAGTTAAAATACCGTATTTAGGGTGAATAGTGATACTTTCTAACGCTTTGTTTTTATGTCTGAAATATTTACGTTTGCGAAGTTTTTTTATGGTCTTTATTTTTTTTAGGAAATATCCCTTGGTCGAATAGACTTCTATTCTAGGTTTGTTTTCGAATGAAATAATTAGTTTTGAGTCCCCTTTCTTACCATTATTCCCATTCTCTAGCGTTAACCCTTCAGCATCACTGAATTTACCTTTTAGGGCTTGTTGGTCTTTGTCTAACAAGCGCTTAGCTAAGATCACATCAATCTTATCGAGTTTATTATTTTTAATAGTGAGCTTTAAATGATACAACAAACCCTCATCAGAGATTGCGTATAACAGGTTTTCATCTTCATCCCAGGCTAGATCGGAGAGTTCTGTGATAGGAAGTGAGTTTTGTGTTTTTGATTTTAATAAAAAGCTGCTTAGAATATTAACCCGCATAAATTGCGAACCATTATTGTTGGTATTCTTAGTTGTATTAAGGTTCTCTGGCGTAATTGAATAACTATAGGCATTTGCCTTATAGGAACTACACGCCGTTAGTAAGATACTTGAGGTGATTAGTAATAAAAAAAGCCGCTGGCGTTTTATCGTCAGAGGCTTTTGATAATACTTTAAATAGGTTGAAACAAACTTTTTACAAAGTGTAGATAGATTATGCATTGAAGCATAATATCTTGTTTACAGAGCAGAACTCAACTGTCCTTTAAGGATGATTTTTTCTGATGGTGAGGTAATATTAGAGTTACCTTTTTTCTCAACACTAACTGCTAATTGGCCAACATTCTGTAAATCTTTCCATTCTTGTTCACTAATGTTTAATTCTGTTTTACCTGATTTAGAAATAGTACCCATTTTCATTGGTTTTCCACCAGCTCTAGGGTGACACCAAAGCGTAAGCTCCATACCATCTGCAATTGCCATTGGTTTCATTATATCAATGGTAAGCTTCATATCTGACTTCTGAATCTTGGTTACAGCAATAGTCTCACCGTTGTTATCTGATTCCATTACTGCACTATAAGAAGCAACTGCATTGGGGTTATGGTCAGTCATTGGGTTATACACTAATACTGCGGAAATGATTAAAGCCATCGCTGCTAGTCCAAAACCTTGTTTAAAGAAATTCATCTGCCACCAAGGTGTTTTCTCTTCTTCTAATGAGGTTCCTTTTGCCGCTGAAGCCGAGCTTTCTTTAATATGTGCTTCGATATTATTCCAGACTTGATTAGAAGGTTGTTTTTCTGGCAGTAGTTCTACTAAGTTAGCGAATTTAGCTTCATAAGCATCAACGGTAGCGCGCAAATAAAAGTGCGTGTCCATTAATACTTCAAAACGTTGGCGTGCGCGTCCTTGCAATGAGCCGACAGCGTATTCCATAGCCAGTAGCTCAAACACCTCTGGGTTTTGGTAGCGCTTTGGTGTGCTTTTTAATTCATGCATGGTCTTAAATCCTCTAGGCCTCGTCTAATCCAAGCCTTAATTGTTCCAAGTGGTTTGCCTAGTTTATCGGCTAATTCTTGGTGCGTATGTCCATAATAATAGGACAGTAAAATACATTCTTTTTGGTCAGGTTTAAGCTTGTTTAAACAAACCATCAAACCTTGTATGTCTTGACTCATATCTTCTAAGTCATCTGGCTTTAATTCTGTAGATGCAAATTCTATGCCTTCATATTCTATTTCAGTTTCTGAAGGTTTTGTCTTTAAGCTTCTTAATTTGTCTAAGCCTTTATTGCGGATAACTGTGGACATCCACGTCATCGCTTTGCCTTTGCCAGGTGTATACGTATCTGCTTTATCCCAGATTTTTATAAACCCTTCTTGTAATACATCTTCTGCAAGTGCTTCTGTTTTCATCAAACGTAAGCACACGCTCATTAATTTCGGTGAGGCTTGCTCGTATAGCTTTTTAAAAGCTAACTGGTCTCCCATTGCTGTTTTATGCAGCAGCTCAGCGTAAATATCTTCCATTGTCTTTCACTTTTTTAGTTATGTTTAATCGCATATAAAATATCAGTGTTTCTTTATATACGCTAATCATTATATTTAGATGCAAAAAAGGCTCCAATAAGGAGCCTTTTTTGTTTTTTAGAAGTACTTGTCTAAATTTATGACTCTGCTTCAACTTCCTTCATGCTTAAACGCATACGGCCTTGACGGTCGATTTCAAGAAGCTTAACTTTAACTTCATCGCCTTCTTTAAGGTGGTCGCCCACTTTCTCAACACGCTCATTACTGATCTGTGAGATATGAACTAAACCATCTTTACCAGGAAGAATCGTTACAAAAGCTCCGAATTCCATGATTTTAGCAACTTTACCGTCGTAAACTTTACCAACTTCAGCTTCAGCAGTGATTTGCTCGATAATTTTCTTTGCAGCTTCAGCGGCAGCACCATCAACAGCAGAAATCTTTATTGCACCTGTATCATCAATATCAACCTGTGCGCCAGTTTGCTCAGTAATGCCACGAATAGTCTCGCCGCCTTTACCGATAACTTCACGAATCTTATCAGGATTGATTTTCATAGTTACGTAACGTGGAGCAAAGTCAGAGATATCATCACGAGACTCAGAAATTACTTTGTTCATCTCATCAAGGATATGTAAACGTGCAGTT
>CALISP010000008.1 GCA_938041705.1 uncultured Cocleimonas sp.
CGAGGTATTTCAATGTAAAAGCCGTGGACTCGATTGTAGGCAACTTTTAAGCTTGCGATTCCTGTTCGTGCTTTTTCACGAGTTTCTAAATCGAGTAAATATTGATCTGAATTTTTACTTAAATTACGTAGTTCATCTAGACCGCTATCATAGCCCTCGGCAATAACTCCGCCATCACGGATTAAAACGGGCGGATTTTCTATAATTGCCTTTTCTAATAAAGAGACTAATTCTTCATGTGGATTGATTTTAGTGCGTAAATTATCAATTAAAGGATTGTCGATTTGCTTAAGAATGTTATGTAATTCAGGCACTATTTTTAGTGAATCACGTAAGGTAGCTAAATCCCTAGGGCGTGCTGTTGCAATAGCAATGCGTGAAATAATTCGTTCGATATCACCTATATGCCTTAATAAGCCATGAAGCGATTCGTAGTGATATTGTGAGATAAAACTTTCGACAGCTTGATGGCGATTACGCAATACGTTTTGATCACGTAAAGGTTTGTTGAGCCAGCGGCTTAATAGGCGCCCACCCATACTGGTTGCTGTTTTATCCAAAACAGAAATTAAGGTGTTCTTATGATCGCCCATAAGGCTATGTTCAAGCTCTAGATTACGACGACTGGCTGCATCTAAAATAATACCATCGTCACTGCTTTCGACTTGAAGACTATTAATATGTGGTAATGCTGTCCGTTGTGTTTCGTTGACATATTGAAGCAATACCCCTGCGGCAATAACTGCTATGGGCATGTCATCACAGCCAAATCCACTAAGGTCTTTAGTGCCAAGCTGCTTGTGCAATAGTTGACGAGCATGATCTTCATCAAAATGCCAAGGAGCGCGTTTAGTGATTGGATAATTGTCCGAAAGTCTCAGTTCTGAGCTAAGTGCAGAGTCTTCTTCTATTAGAATTTCTGCAGGCTGTAAGCGCTCAATTTCATTGGATAGTGATTGCTGGTCATTTACCTGTTGAACGATAAACCTTCCGTTGCTTAAATCTATACAAGCAATTCCAAACTTGTCTTTATGTTTAGATATCGCGAGTAAAAGATTATCTCTGCGTTCCTCTAATAAAAAGTCATCGGTAACTGTTCCTGGCGTCAGTATTCGCATGACCTTACGTTCAACTGGTCCCTTGGAAGTGGCGGGATCTCCTATTTGCTCAACAATTCCTACTGAGATACCTTCCTTTAAAAGACGCGATAAGTACTGCTCTGCTGCGTGATAGGGAACTCCAGCCATGGGGATTGGTTCACCATCAGATTTGCCTCTAGCTGTTAACGTAATATTGAGAATTTCAGCGGCTCGTTTGGCATCTTCAAAAAATAGCTCATAGAAATCTCCCATTCGATAAAATAACAATAACTCAGGATTTTCTGATTTGATGCGCAAATATTGCTGCATCATTGGAGTATGTTTTGGAGCTGTCTTTGAGGGGGACTTGGTCATTGTTGCAATTTAACAAATCGTGGCAAATCAAGCTACAGTTGTTGATGAATTGTTTGAAAATGAACTTAATGTCGGAGAATCTAACTAAGCTATTGATAGTATGTATATTCAATAAGCTTATGTTATTATTGATTTAATGATCGGGCTTGATCTAAACGCACCTAGTATTGTCTGTAATGAAAAATTATAGATTGGACACAACTAGTGATGTACTTCAATATTTATGGGGATAAATAATGTTAAAAATTAATGGGTTAATTACAGTCTCTTTATTGGGACTAACTGCTTGTGGCGGTAGTGGAGGCGGGTCTTCCGCAGTTGTTACAAATGGTGTTTTTAAGGATAGCAATGTCTCAGGTTTATCTTATGAGTCGGGCGATCAAAAAGGTATTACCAATGAGCTTGGTGCATTTAAATACGAAGAAGGCACAGACGTCAGTTTTAATGTAGGTGGCGTTAGCTTGGGTTCTGGCAAAGGGAAGTCAGTCATGACGCCTTTAGATTTAGTAGCTAATGGTCAGTTAGCGACTCCAGAGGTTATTAATAGAGTCCGTTTTTTGATGATGCTAGATAAAGATAATATGCCGAGTAATGGCATTGAGATTTCAGACAAAGTACAAGAGAAAGCAAAGGGCTGGGAAGCTGTAGATTTCTCCGCAACTGATTTCCCTAATCAAGCATTAAATAGCATTGTTGTTGATGCATCAGTTGAAGATGCTGTTTCACATGCTTTGCCTGATGCTGATGTTGCAACAGCACATTTGCGTAGTACATTACTTTGCGCAAACGCAGGGGCTTTTAAAGGATCTTATTCAGGTTCAGAGAGTGGAACGATTGCTTTTGTAGTAGATCCTGTAACTGGTGAGGTAAATGGTTCGTCATACAATCCTAATAATGAAGTGTCAGTTGAAGTAAAAAACACTGTAGCTATAGATTATGATTCGGGACTTACCTTTGTTAGTGCTGAAGATTCAGCAAAAGCATTTTCTGGTACTTTGCAATCCTCAGATGATATTGATGGCACGTGGTCAAATACAAGCGATACTACTTCAAATGGTTCTTTTGAAGCTGCCCGCTTTGGTAGTAAAAGTGATTCAACGTTCCGTTATGCGGCATCCTTTATAGGTGATGACAAAGGTGTGTTTATCTTTAATGTTGATGTTTCAAATAATGTTACTGGTACTGTTTATAGTGTTAGCACTGAAGAAGAAAGTAATTTAAACGGCAATATTAGTGCTGAAAATAAACTTACTGCTACATCAGATGATGGTGATGAAATTACTGGTTTTATTGATCCTGATACCTTGGCGTTTACTTCGGGTGCTTGGATTAATGGACAACAGCAATCAACTGGCAGTTTTACTGGCGGGGGCTGTAGACTCAATTAAAAGGTGTTTGTACTTTAGACTTATGTCTATTTAATATTACAAATAAAGGGTTGGTTAATTATTTTCTTCAAATTCAGTTGCAGAACCACAAAAAAGTAGGGGGATGTCAATTTAATGACATCCCCCTACTTTTTACTATTAGTTTAATGTTACTTAAGAAGTAACATTATTTGTTCTACTTCTTTTGTAAGGCATCACGAATTTCAGTTAATAGATCTTCTTGTGATGGTCCAGCTTCTGGCTCTGGCTCTTTGTTACGAGTAGCAATTTTAACAATAATAAAAACAACTGCCATAATGATTAAGAAGTCGATAAAGCTTTGAATAAATGCACCGTACTTAAGCATGATCGGCTCTAATCCTTTATCTCCACCACCTGTTGCAGCGAGCTGATAACCAAGGTCTGCAAAGTTAACACCCCCTAGAGCAACGCCGATTGGTGGCATAATTACATCACTTACTAATGATGAAATTAATTTACCTGATGCAACACCAATAATAATACCTGTTGCCATGTCGATTAGGTTTCCACCCATTGCAAAATCTTTAAAATCTGAAACCATTCCCATAATATTTCCCCTTCCTAGTTTAGTAAAAAATAAATAATAAAAATCAATCTAAAAATTGACTGCCTCTAAGTAACGATAGGTTTTAAAAAGTTCATTACAGCTCATAAATGATAAAATAGAAGCACTTATAATAAAAATATCACTTGCGTTAGGAGCATGATATTTTTTCAAGTGAGCAAAGTTTACTATATACAGGAGTAAGTAACCTTACTTAGTGTAGGTTTTGGTTTTTTGTTTGGGGGAACTCAAAGCTATAATGATTAATTTTTAAGACTCGTGCCAATTGTTTATGCCTGTGTTTAAATGTTTACATGACAATAAAATGTATCGCGTTTGATTTAGATAATACCTTTTGGGAGTGCGACCCCTTAATAGTAAAAGCAGAGCTAAAGTTTTATAACTGGCTCGAGGCTATTCATCCCGAAATTACCCAAAAGTTTACTAATGAAGCCTTGGTAGCTCATCGTATGAGTTATATTCAAGAGAGGCCAGATCGGCATTATAATTTAACATCCTTGCGTAAGGATTGGATGAGGCAAGTAGCAACTGAAACTGATGGTTTTCTAGATGAGCTTTCGAATAAAGTCGATATTGAAGTTGATTATATTGAAGCTGGATTTCAAGTGTTTTGGCAAGAACGTAATAACGTAGTCTTTTATGATGGCGTAATAAATATGCTGGAAAGTCTATCTCAGAGATACTCATTAGGAGTGATAACTAATGGTAATGCGGACGTAAACTTTATCGGTATCGGTCATTACTTTGATTTTGCGATTTCTTCTGAAATGGCAGGCGTTGCTAAACCTCATGAGGATATTTTTCATCAAGCAATAGCGCTATCAGGTCACTCTGTGGAAAATATTGTTTATGTTGGTGATGATCCAAAGTGTGATGTTTTAGGGCCACAAAATATAGGTATGAAGGCGCTCTGGTACAACCCGCTTTTAAAACCATGGCCTGGGGGTAGAACACCTGCTGGAGTGATTAAATGTCATACTGATCTAGAAGACAAAATTGGTAAATTATGAGATGATATGCGTATTGAAATTTTCTTAAATTCAATGGCTTAAAAAATGTAATGCTCCAATATAACCATCTAAAAAGTGGGGGGTGTCTTTATTTAATCGCTAACGTGAAGGTTTAGTGTAAATGCAGCATAGTCAATTAGGTGATACACAAAAGCGTAGTCGCAACGACTGGCTTGAGCGACTATGGATTAATGAAGATGAAAACGATAAACGTCAGCTTATTAGTGCAATAGATTTAATTTTCAAAACAGGACTTGATGAAGTTGGTGATGACTCAAGTGCAATGCCGCGTAGTCTTGATGTGGCAGATATGCTTCGGAATCTTCAAGTTGATCAAGTTACTTTGATTGGTGCGGTTTTGAGTGATGTTCGTTTGATCGAGAGTTGCTCTTTAGAGGCTATTGCCGAAGAGTTTTCCAGCACCATAGCGTTAATAGTTAAGAACATGCGTTGGCTGCATAATTTCAAAACTCAAAGTGAAAACGACACACCCGTCCCTGAGCAGGCTGAGCGCCTTAGAAGAATGCTACTGGCGATGGTTGATGATGTTCGCGCAGTTCTGATTTATCTAGGTTGGCGTTTACAATATCTAAGATTATTATCAAAAGTAGAGTTACAAGAAGGTCGAGAAATTGCTCGTGAAACCATGGATATATTTGCTCCTTTGGCAAATCGTCTTGGTGTAAATCAGCTGAAATGGGAGATGGAAGATCTTGCATTTCGTTATTTGGAGCCTATTGGTTATAAGCAAATTGCCAAGTCGTTAACAGCAAAACGGATAGAGCGAGAAGCTTACGTTGAAACGTTTACAGAAAACTTACAGGATTTATTAGAAAAATCAGATATAGAAGCTGAGGTTTATGGACGACCGAAGCATATCTACAGCATATGGAAAAAAATGCAACGAAAGCACTTATCAATAGATCAGCTTTATGATCTTCGTGCCGTTCGTGTCATTGTGGAAGATGTTAAGGCCTGTTATACGACTTTGGGTATTGTTCATGAGAAGTGGAAGCATGTCCCTGCAGAATTAGATGACTACATCGCAAACCGAAAGCCAAATGGTTATCAGTCATTGCATACCGTGGTAATAGGTCCGAGTGGGCGATACGTAGAGATTCAAATACGAACACAAGATATGCACGTGTTTGCCGAGCTTGGCGTCGCTGCTCATTGGCGTTACAAAGAGGGTGGGACTCAAGATGCTGCAATGGAGCGAGTTGTTGGATCGTTAAGACGCTTACTCGATTCAGATGAAAATGATGATGAGTTATTAGAAGACTTTAGGGCTGAGATTTTTCCAGATAGGGTGTTTGTTTTGACTCCACAAGGCGATATTCTCGAGCTCTCTAAAGGTTCAACTCCTTTGGATTTTGCTTATGCTGTTCATACTAGTGTTGGTCATCGTTGTACTGGAGCTAAAGTTAATGGTGTTATAGCTACACTTGATCGTAAGCTAAACAATGGCGATCAGGTTGAAATTATCACACAGAAAGTTGAGCAGCCTCGACGTAAATGGCTGAATCCAGCGCTGGGTTATATTGGTGCTCCGAGCTCACGCACCAAGGTTAGACATTGGTTTAGGCAGCAAGATCATGATAGAAACTTGCAAGATGGCAAGGACTTGATTGAGCAAGAAAAGCATCGTTTAAATCTAAAAAAGATCGATTTAAAGCCTTTATTAGAACGTTTTCACTTACAGTCAGAAAAAGAATTTTTGATTGCTTTGGGTCGAGGTGATATCAGCATCACACAATTGACTGATTCTTTAGATGTTCCTAAAAAAGAAGAGGTGAAGTTCCGTAAAGTAAGTGTAAAGAATGAACATAATGATCGTGGGATTCAAATACAGGGTGTAAGTAATTTATTGGTAGAGATCGCTAATTGCTGTAAGCCTGTGCCTGGTGACGATATTATTGGTTACATCACGATAGGTCGTGGAATCACTATTCATCGAACTGATTGCCCTAATATTGATGAAGATAATCTTGGTCCCGAAAAATCATCTCGGTTAGCTGAGGCAAGTTGGGGAACTGAAACAACTGCATATACTGTAGATATTCA
>CALISP010000009.1 GCA_938041705.1 uncultured Cocleimonas sp.
CCGAACTTAGTTCGGCCTTTTTGATGTTGCAGTAGATAAATAGGTGAAAAGTAGGGGGGTGTCTTTTTATTCATACCTAAGTCTGTTCTAATCAGCTTTTCAACTGGCTGAACATTTCTGCCCTATATTAAGAACCCTTCATGAGCAGTCACCCTAAAACGCAAATCACGCATCGAGCTATTTGGGCCTTAGCAGGTCCCATAATAATCTCAAATCTATCTACGCCTTTGGTAGGTGCAGTTGACACTGCTGTAGTCGGTCATATGCCTGAACCACAGGCGATGGGTGCAGTAGCTTTGGGCGCATTGATCTTTAGTTTTCTATTCTGGGGGTTTGGTTTCCTTAAAATGGGAACTACCGGGTTCATAGCACAAGCCTATGGCGCGAATGATCAACAAGCATTATCTGATACCTTATCAAGAGTGATATTGCTGGCACTAGGCTTTGGATTTCTTACGATCCTATTGGGATATCCCTTAATACAGTTCGCTTTATATATACTCGATAGCACACCACAAATAGAAAGTCTTACTGCAGAATACGCCTATATCCGACTGTGGAGCGCTCCCGCAACTTTATGCACTTATGTTTTTATTGGTGTGTTTATCGGTATGCATAATACGCGCAAAGTATTGCTACTAATGTTGATACTCAACCTCAGTAATATCTCATTAGATTTTATCTTTGTAATGGGGCTGGAAATGGGTGTCAAAGGTGTTGCTTTGGCAACCTTAATTGCAGAATACCTAGCCGCTTTTGCAGGTTTCTACCTGCTTCGTGACCCTATCAAACGAGCACTCAAACAATTTAGCCGGGCAAAGATTTTCGAACGCAAAGCCTTTACTGTTTTGATGAAAGCCAATAGTGACATATTTATTCGCACCCTATGTTTGGTTTTCTCGCTAAGTTATTTCACTGCACAAGGCGCAAAGATGGGTGAGGTGATACTTGCCTCCAATGCCATTCTATTGCACTTACAAAGTATTATGGCTTATGGCCTTGATGGATTCGCCCATGCCGCTGAGGCACTGACAGGAAGCGCTTATGGGGCAAAGAATCGATCAGCATTTAAACGTGCTGTGAAGTTAACTACCATTTGGGCATTTATTATTGCGATAGGTATCTGCCTGATTTATTTCTTATTCGGTGAAATGATTATTGGCTTGTTCACTAATATCAATGAAGTACTAGCATCTGCCATTATTTATTTACCATGGATGATTATTACTCCCATCGTATCGATATGGAGTTTTCAATTAGATGGTATTTTCATCGGTGCTAGTTTCACCAAAGAAATGCGTAATGCGATGATTGTCTCAATGCTTATATACTTGGCGTTATTACAGTTTTTGATTCCCCAATTTGGCAATCATGGACTGTTCTTGGGTTTGAGTTTATTTATGGTAATTCGAGCGATAACCTTAGGGATGTATTATCCGCGAATTTTACGGGCTATTCCCAACTAAGATTTTTAAAAATTAGATAGTTTTGAGAGCAATTTCCCTAAGGAAATACAGAAGGAATATCACAGAGAAATCAAAATAACATAAAGAGTTATGGTAAAAGTAGGGGGGTGTTTAAATAAACGATTAAACTCACTAGAAATGCTATTGACTAGCAGTGATATTCCGAGTTTTCCAGTCAATGTTTCCTTGAGCTAAACATTCATTTCATTTTGTAATTCTTTTAACTGATCAAGAATACGGATAAATTTTTGACCAAAAGGTGTAACCACATATTCAACTTTTGGTGGAACCTCGTTGTATTCAATTCGTTTAATAATGCCAAATTCAATGTTTTTTCTTAGGCACTCATTAAGTACTTTTGTTGATAATCCTTCGACACTTCGTACCATTTCTCCGGGCCGATTAATATCTTCAGCTAAAAGCTGATACACGGTCAGTGACCATTTACATCTAAAAACACTCTCTATCATCCGCGCACTTCGCTCAGGAGGAGAGTTTCTCAAAAATATTTTTCTGTTACTAATCATAAAGATATACCTAACTGTGCCTACCTTACCTAATTGTACCTACTTTTTAGGAACAACCAATACTTGTAATCTTTCATTTCACTTTACATAAACCTAAGAGGATTATCAGATGGAAAATACAAGCCAACCTACAGCACTTATCATTGGTGGATCAAGTGGAATGGGATTTGAGAGCGCGAAATTATTATTGAAACGTGACATAAAAACAATCATTGTCGGTCGTAACCTAGAAAAATTAAACCAAGCAGGTCAGGAGCTTTCTGAATTCGGTGATGTTGAAACAATGCAGGCAGATTTATACAAAGCTGAAGATGTTCAGAATATAGTCGAATTTGCTAACAGCAATAATCAACACATTAAATACCTACTAAATTCTGCAGGTTATTTTAAACCCACTCCATTTATTGAACATAGTAATGACGACTATGACATCTATCAAGAATTAAACCGAGCACTCTTTTTTGTATCACAAGCTGTTGCAAAAAACATGATTGCTCATGGCGGAGGTTCTATCGTTAATATTGGTTCTATGTGGGCAAAGCAAGCGATTAAAGCAACCCCTTCTTCGGCATACTCAATGGCAAAAGCAGGTTTGCATGCGCTGACACAGCATATGGCAATGGAATTAGCTGATCATAATATTCGTGTGAATGCGGTTTCTCCAGCCTTAGTAAAATCGACCATATTTGAATCATTTATTGATCCGAGTGCAATGGATGAAACATTAGCCACTTTTAACGGTTTTCACCCAATTGGGAGAATAGGCCAACCAGAAGATATAGCCAAAGCGGTTAACTTCTTATTAAGTGATGAAACAAGCTGGGTAACTGGAGCAGTATGGGATGTTGATGGTGGTGTAATAGCAGGCCGAAACTAAGCCTATTAGGTAAATCATTGTCTAATTGCTTAGCTAACCCTTAGTTTGCTTTTTGAACATATTTTCATTTTCTTCTTGGCTTACTTTGGCCGAGTAGTGAATGAAAGTATTCAAAAGTAGGGGATGTAGTTTAGTCATTTAGACATTTAATTTCTTATATCGTATGGTAGATTTTTATTGTTCTATTCAAGGAAGTTAAACAATCGAAATGAGTGCCAATAAAATCATTAGTAAAGTCAATAATATCACTCCGTTCCTACCAGCAAAAGACTATGAGCTGTCTTTACGTTTCTATAGAGATTTAGGCTTTAAGGAAATCGCTAAAATTGAGAATGCTGTGAGACTAGAACTCGATGGATATGGGTTTTGGATCCAAGATTACTATGTAAAAGAGTTAGCAGATAACACGATGTTATGTATGTATGTTGACAATATAGAATCATGGTGGTCGAACATTAAAAGGCTTGATATTAGCGAAAATTATGAAGGTGAAGCAAAAGTGTTTTCCGAACCTCATGAGCAAGAAGGTAGCCTGATGATGCAATTTACAGATCCTACTGGTGTATTGTGGCATGTCAGAGAAGGAATTTAATTTGTAGAGTTAATAAAGTTACGAAATTAATTATTATAAATCTAACATTTAGATACAAATATGCCAAAAGTAGGGGGTTGTCTTTTATAAGATGCTAAACAGCAGCATAGTCCTCTGCATGTTTAATCCATCGATCAATCAAAGGTTCTACATTTTCAGGATACTGTTCCATGATAATCTGGGCTGCTTCTTGCACTTTCGGTAATAAAAATTGATCTTCCATTAAATTTGCAATTCTAAATTGCAATTCTCCTGTTTGACGTGTGCCAAATACTTCACCAGGACCACGGATTTCAAGATCAATTTTAGCTATTTCAAATCCATCGTTACTATTGCGCAAGGCTTCTAATCGCTTTTTACCATTTTGTGATAATGGTGTTTGATACATCAATACACAGCTACTTGCTTTGCTGCCACGACCAACTCGTCCTCGTAATTGATGTAGTTGTGCGAGCCCTAAACGTTCGGCATTTTCAATAATCATGAGACTGGCATTGGGCACGTCTACGCCGACTTCGATAACAGTAGTGGCGACGAGTAGATTGGTTTTTCCTGATTTGAAATTTGCCATTATTTCTTCTTTTTCAGCTGATTTCATCCGTCCATGAATTAAACCAATATTCAAGTCGGGTAAAGAGTCTTTGAGTAGTTCCCATGTCTCTTCTGCATTTTGACACTGAAGCGCTTCGGATTCTTCGATGAGGGTGCATACCCAATAAACTTGAGCGCCATCTTCGCATACGGCATTGATACGTTGAACTATTTCACCGCGACGTGTATTGCTAATTACAACCGTTTTAACGGGTGTTCTACCTGGGGGGAGTTCATCTATAACGGAGTAATCCATATCGGCATAAGTAGTCATTGCTAGTGTGCGAGGAATAGGGGTAGCGGTCATCACAAGTTGATGTGGGTAGGTTTCCTTATCTCCATTGGAAGTTTTACCTTTGTCTCTTAACGTCATGCGTTGATGAACGCCAAAACGGTGTTGTTCGTCAACGATTACTAAACCAAGCTTTTGGAAGTGGACATTATTTTGGAATAAGGCGTGCGTGCCAATCACGATGTGGCATTCACCATTAGCGGCTTGTTCTAATGCCAGACGTTTTTCTGCTACTTTTAGTTTGCCAGAAATCAGTGTGACGTTTAAACCCAATGGCGTAAGCCATTCGCTAAAACTCACGACATGTTGTCCTGCAAGTATCTCGGTCGGGGCCATAAGAGCGACTTGAAAACCAGCTTCTATTGCACTTAATGCTGCGGCTGCAGCTACTAAGGTTTTACCTGAGCCTACATCACCTTGAACTAAACGACTCATTGGCCATGACTGTGACAAGTCATGATTGATTTCATTAATCACACGACTTTGAGCGTTGGTTAAGTCAAATGGCAGACTTGCTTTTAAGCGATCAAAATAAGTAGATTGGATTCTGAAGGGAATACCCAATGCTTGTTTTTGTTGTTCACGAAGCTTTCGTAAACTCAAATGATGAGCGAGTAATTCTTCAAAGATCAAACGTTGTTGTGCAGGGTGGTTTCTTATATGCAGATCAAGAACGGCTACGTCAGCTGTTGGCTGATGTAAGGTTTTTAATGCAACTTTTAAATCAGCAAGTTGATATTTTTCAGTTAGTGCTGCAGGGATCAGATCGCTCAAGCCATCAAGCTTCGATAATGCTTGGATAGCCAAACGTAATAGACTTCGTTGTTGTAAACCTTTGGTTGCTGGATATATCGGTGTGAGCGCATCCGTGAGGTTTAAAGCGTCATTATTTACGAGTATTTTATACTCGGGATGTACCATTTCACGACTGGTTTTACCAATACGAACTTCACCAAAAGCACTGACTCGGGTACCACGAGATAAAGCAGTTTGTTGTGCTTTGCTAAAATGGAAAAATCGTAACGTTAGCATGCCAGTACCATCTGAAACGGTGCATATCATCATACGACGACCACGATAGACAATTTCTGAGTGTTCGACCTTTCCTTCTACTAAAACTTCTTGCCCATGATCAGTTGAACCAATTGGAAAAATTTGAGTTCGATCTTGATAACGAAGAGGTAAATGAAAAAGTAAGTCTTTGACTTGCTCAATTCCTAATTTTTGTAAGTTCTCCGCCATCTTTGGGCCCACACCTTTGAGCTCATTAACGGTTTGATTTAAAGTTTGGCTTAATAGCTGGTTTGAAATAGGGTTTGACTGCTCAGGCATATTCACTAATTACAGATGTTGAATGAGTTCGTGAACTGCAATCGCACAAGAGGTAATGACATTCATCGATGAGTTTTTACCATACATGGGGATGTGAACATGGTGATCGGACAAGGTTAATAGTTCTGCGGAAATGCCCAAGTTTTCAGAACCAATAATAAGACAAGTTTTCTCTTTGTTCTTTAGTTTGAATTCTCGAATGTTCTCACTTCTTGCCGTTATTTCTAAAGCAATTATGGTGTAACCATTCTCCTTTAAATTTTCGATAACTGCCGTTGCAGATTCTTCATAAATATAAGGAATATGATTGTCAGCAGAGCGTGCGGCCTTACGAATTTTATACTTTGGTGGAGTCTGAGTCGTACCTGTCAGATAGAGTTTTTCAATGCCAAAAGCATCAGCTACGCGAAATAAGCTACCAACATTTCCTGCAATTTCAATATTATGCGCCAGAATACTCAAAGGGAATACAGCATTTTCTGAGCTAGATTCGGCATGATTGAGTTGTTGATTGGGCGATGCTCTATTTTGCTTAAATAAATCGGTTTGGTGAGTACTCATAGGGTTTCTATATCCAGCAGATTCACTTCTTTGAGATCTTTCCTTCTGTCCCATCAATGATATTCATGATGTTGCTACGATGACGCCAGTATACAAATACGGTAATGAGGACTAAACCTAAGAATAAATCTATGGAGCCTGTGACCCAAAAAAAATACAAAGGTGCAAGCAAGCAAGCGATTAATGCTGATAGAGAAGAGATATTGAATACTAAAGCTGCAATTAGCCAAGTGATAATTACCACGGCACCGACAATAGGGTTTAAACCCAAATAAACTCCCAGAGCAGTCGCTACACCTTTACCGCCTTTAAAACCGTAATAAAGCGGATATAAGTGACCAAGAAAAGCACCTATACCAATAAGAATTAACCAACCCCAAGATAAATCTAAAGCATGACCGATTGCTACAGGAATGAGTCCTTTAAATAGATCACCAAGAAGTGTAATGGCTGCTGCTTTTTTACCAGCAAAACGCATCACATTCGTAGCGCCTGGGTTTTTTGATCCAAGACTTCTAGGATCTTCTTTACCCATCATTTTACAAGTGATTATGGCTGCTGACGCTGAGCCTATTAAATAGGCAAGAATAACTAATAAAAAAGGAAGAAAATCAGGCATCATAGCTCTCTATCATATTTGTATATTATGGCTCTTAAAAAATAGCCTTTAAACAGTGTAACAAACTTTGAATAATTTTTTAGTAAAAACATCTGGTCTAATTCTTGGTGCAACGTGCGGTGAAAATGAGACCGAAGAAAATAGTGTAAAGACTTTGATGTTACTGCATGGCTGGGGAATGAATTCACAGGTATGGGAGCCAATTCGTGAACATTTAGAGTCTCAATATCACCTAATTTGGGTGGATTTACCTGGGCATGGATTTAATCGAAAAGTCGAAGCAGAAAACTTAGAACAGATAGTCGACTTGATAGCAGATGCAACACCAAACAATACTCATCTAATTGGTTGGTCATTGGGTGGTTTGATTGCCCAAGCATTAGAACAAAAGATCCCAGAAAAAATAAGCAGTATGACTTTGGTGACCAGTACGCCAAGGTTTTCACAGGATTTTTTACAAGGTATGTCAAAAGATTATTTACACAGTACTTTGCAAGGTAAAAACGAACCTTGGCAAAATGCAATGAGTGATGATGTTTTAAATCGCTTTGCGGATAATCTTAAACAGGATACTGAGAAAACGCTGAAAGGTTTTATTGCCTTGCAATTCATTGGAGTTAAGAATGCTAAACAGGCTCAGAATGAGCTTATAAATCATATTCTTTA
>CALISP010000010.1 GCA_938041705.1 uncultured Cocleimonas sp.
TTATTGATGTTCTTAATTTTTATTAAAAATAGTCGGTGTTATTAAAATAAATATAACAATAACGCATTTGTAAATTTAATTAGTGTTTTCAAAAGGAGAAGAAAATTCATGGCAAAGCAAAGCAGTCAAAAATTTATTGCAAGGAATAGAGCCCCACGTGTTCAAATTGAATATGATGTAGAGCTTTATGGTGCTGAAAAAAAGGTGCAACTACCTTTCGTAATGGGAGTTATGTCTGATCTATCAGGTAAACCTGCCGAGCCATTAGAGCCAGTTGCAGACAGAAAATTTATGGAAATCGATGTGGATAATTTCGATGATAGATTAAAAGCCATAAAGCCTAGAGTGGCCTTTCAAGTTCCCAATACACTTACAGGTGAGGGGAATATGAGTGTGGATTTAAGCTTCGAAAGTATGGAAGATTTTTCTCCTGCTGCTATAGCGAAAAAAGTAGATTCTATAGATAAGTTGTTACAAGCTAGGACTCAATTATCAAATCTATTGACCTATATGGATGGAAAATCGGGAGCAGAAGAGCTAATCACCAAAGCGCTAAATGATCCTTCACTTCTTCAAGCTTTAAGTTCTGAAGCCAAACCAGCAGCTTCTGATGATTCAACTGAAGAAGAGGAGTCTTAATCATGGCGACATCAAAAGATACAAAAAGCAGTGCTCAAGGTCAGGTTGAAACTATTGAGTCGAGCGACTTTTCAAGTTTGCTTGATAAAGAATTCAAACCAAAAACAGAACGAGCTAAAGAAGCGGTTGAAAATGCTGTAAAGACTATGGCTGAGCAAGCTCTTGGTCAAACCGGGTTAATTTCGGATGACTCGATACGCTCCATTGAATCAATGATTGCTGAATTAGATCGAAAAATGTCTGAGCAAATTAATCTGATTTTACATCATGAAGATTATCAACGCTTAGAGAGTAGTTGGAGAGGTTTAGACTATTTAGTTAATAATACCGAAACTGACGAGATGCTGAAGATTCGAGTAATGAATATCTCGAAAAAAGATCTACATAAGTCATTGAAAAAGTATAAAGGTGTTGCTTGGGATCAAAGTCCGATCTTTAAACAAATTTATGAAGAAGAATTCGGTCAGTTAGGTGGTGAGCCATACGGTACTTTGGTTGGTGATTATTTCTTTGATCATTCTCCGCCGGATGTTGAATTATTAGGGCAAATTGCACAGATCTCGGCTGCTGCTCATGCGCCATTTATAACAGCACCAGCGCCATCATTGTTAAATATGGAAAGCTGGCAAGAGTTGAGTAACCCAAGGGACTTAACGAAAATCTTTGGTACCCCTGAGTATGCGGGTTGGAGGTCTTTGCGAGAATCAGATGATGCTAGGTATCTTGCTATGGCAATGCCCCGTTTTCTTGCTCGTCAACCTTATGGTGCAAATACAAACCCTGTCGAAGAATTTGCTTTTGAAGAAGACATCGAAGGGACAGATCACAGTAAATATGCCTGGGCGAATGCATGTTATGCCATGGCAACCAATATAAATTCGTCATTTAAACAATATGGTTGGTGTTCGCGAATTCGTGGTGTCGAGTCAGGTGGTGCGGTTGAAGGATTACCTACACATACCTTTCCTACCGATGATGGTGGTGTGGATATGAAATGTCCAACAGAAATTGCCATAAGTGACCGTCGCGAAGCTGAATTAGCTAAAAATGGTTTTATGCCATTGATTCATAAAAAGAATAGTGATTTTGCGGCTTTTATTGGTGCTCAGTCATTACAAAAGCCTACAGAATACGATGATCCTGATGCAACAGCGAATGCTAATCTAGCTGCAAGACTTCCTTATCTTTTTGCTACTTGCCGCTTTGCTCATTACCTTAAGTCGATTGTGCGCGATAAAATTGGATCTTTTAAAGAAAAAGATGATATGGAGCGTTGGTTGTCTGATTGGATTAGTCAATATGTTGATGGAGACCCAGATAATTCAACCGAAGCCACAAAAGCAGAAAAACCTTTGGCAGCTGCAGAAGTAATGATTGAAGAAGTTGAAGGTAATCCTGGTTATTACACCTCCAAGTTCTTTTTAAGACCGCATTACCAGCTTGAAGGGTTGTCCATTTCATTGCGATTAGTTTCAAAGCTACCATCAGTAAAAGGCGCTTAAGTTTCGTATTGATATTTTACCTTATGCATCTTGTTACTTGTAGCTTTAGGCATAAGGTTTTTAAATTTAACTAAATATAGAGGGAAGAAAAATGGCTATTGATATGTTCATCAATATGGGTGCTAAAATTAAAGGTGAGACTAAGGATGAAGCTCAAAGTGGAGCCAAAGATATAGATGTATTAGCTTGGAGCTGGGGTGCATCACAATCAGGTAGTTTTCACATAGGCGGTGGAGGCGGCGCGGGTAAAGCTAATTTCCAGGATATTTCAGTTACGAAATATGTTGATACAGCTACGCATTCCATTTTGAATCACGTCGCAACAGGCGAACATGTGCCTAAAATGGTTTTGTTATGCCGTAAAGCGGGTGGAAAACAGGAAAAGTACTTAGAGATTACAATGGAAAAGTGCATGGTGACTTCTGTTTCAACCGGTGGTAGTGGTGGTGAGGATCGTTTGACAGAAAATCTTACGATTAATTTTGCTAAGGTTAAAGTTGAATATCACAAGCAAGATGATAAAGGAGCAACATCATCTGCTGGTGTGTTCACATATGATATAGAAAAAAATGTTGTTTAATTAAGTTATTTAAATATATAACTTGTGTAAATACATTATGACTTCCTCTTCTACCATAATGAAGAGGAAGCTTTTGTAATTTGGCATTTGGTCATAAAACACATATTACGGCTAAAAAAATGAAGGTATACGCATGAATGCCGAGCAACTTATACGAGATGGTAACCCTGATGAAGCGTTACAGATCTTACAATCGAAAATTCGAGAAAACCCTACTGATTCAAAGCTTAGAACTTTTTTATTTCAATTACTTGCTGTATTAGGTGATTGGGATAGGGCATCTAAACAACTTGATGTTATTGCTAAAATGGATGTCAGTACATTACCTATAGTTTATGAATATCGTGCTGCTATAGAAAGTGAAAAATTCAGAGAAGAGGTTTTTTCTGGTAAAAAAGACCCTGTTTTTATGGGACAGCCAGATGAATGGCAAGCCCTGATGTTGCAGTCCTTAAAGTTATCCGCAGAAGAAAACTATAAAGAAGCGCAAGCATTGCGTCAGCAAGCGTTGGAAATGGCACCCACTACATCAGGGAGTTTAAATGGGGATTCATTTGAGTGGATAGCGGATGCAGATACTAGACTTGGCCCGCTATTGGAGGTTTTTGTAGAGGGGCAATACCGATGGGTTCCTTTTGCAAATATCAAACGAATCGCAATAGAAGCTCCTGAGGATTTAAGAGATTTTGTATGGATGCCTGCGCATATTCAATGGGAGACTGAAGGAGAGTCATTTGTTTTGATTCCGACACGTTATCCTTTTTCAGCCAAACAAAATTCTCAATCAGCACTCTCTCGACAAACAGAATGGGTTGATAAAGGTGAGGGTGAGTTTATTGGTTTCGGACAAAGGTTATTTGCTACTGATGCGAATGATTATTCACTTCTTGATGTGAGAGATATCTTTTTCAAACAAAACCTAACTGCAAGTTAGAATTTTCTAATTATGCGAAAAGGTAATTTAAAATCCAGTAAACCCCAGTATTTACCCTCGTTGTTAGATAGATTAACTGATGATGACTACATGAGTAGTACATTAGAACTAAATCGCAAAAGAGTTAATACTCTTGAGAAAAAACTTTCAAACAATGATGAAAGTATTACACAACAACAAAAGAAAGAATGGTTAGACGAGTTAAAAACTCAAAGGGGGCAGTTACTTTATTTGCAAAAATCAATAGGAACTTTAAATAAAATATCTGATTGTGTTAAACGAGATTTAACATGGTTATTTAACACAAGCAACATGTGTGAGGATGAGTTATTAAAAGAACACTATGCAGAAGTACAAAATTCAGTATTGAATTATGGTTTGCCTGATCTAACAGGTAGAACTGCATCCAGTATTAATATAAGAGAATTAGAAGATGTTATAAAGCAGACAATACTTCGCTTTGAGCCTCGAATTATTCCTAAAACTTTAGAGGTTCGACTTCATGGTGATAAAGATAGTATGAATCATAACTCTTTGATAATTGAGATTAGTGGTGATATTTGGACTGACCCTATACCGGTACATTTGCACCTGAGGACTCAAATTGATTTGGAAAGTGGAAATGTTGACGTTGTAGATTTTTAGTATAAGTCATAAATACATTACAAGAATAAGAGGAATTAGAAGTAGATGCACCCAGAAATGCTCAAATATTATGAAAAAGAACTTCAATTTGTCCGTGGTATGGGCAAGGAGTTTGCAGAGCGCTACCCAGGTGTTGCTGAACGCCTTGACTTAGGTGGTTTTGAATGTGCTGACCCCTATGTTGAAAGGCTATTAGAAGGGTTTGCTTTTCTCTCAGCACGTATACAGCTTAAATTGGATGCGGAATTCCCTAAATTCTCACAGAATCTCTTAGATATGGTTTATCCCCATTATCTGTCTCCAATACCCTCTATGGCTATAATGAACTTTGAGCCTGATCTAGAAGGTGGTGTTACAGAAGAAGGGTTTAAAATTCCGCGAGGAACTCGTTTACGCAGTTCTTTGAGTGAAGGGATGCGCACACGTTGCGATTATCGTACCTCACAAGAAGTTAACTTATGGCCAATAAAGATAGAATCAGCTAATTATTTAAGAGCAGGTGAAGCTGAAAACTTTAATCCTTTAGCAGAATCAGTAAAGTCAGCTATTCGATTGGAATTGAAGATAGCCCCAGGAATAGAATTTAGGTCTTTGTCTTTGAATAAACTAGAATTTTATCTTGATGGTGGTGGTGAAACACCTCACAGAGTGTATGAATTGCTCTTAGCTCATTGTTCTTCGATCGTGGTTCAGCCTGTTACAGATAATGGTAAAAATCCAAGTTGGAAAGTTAAATTACCTCCCAGTAGTATAAATGCAATGGGTTTTGATGATGATCAAGCGCTTCTGCCATACACTGACGTATCTTTTCAAGGGTATCGATATTTACAGGAGTATTTTGCCTTCCCTCAACGCTACTTGTTTGTGGAACTGAGTGGTCTTCAAAATTCCGTACAAAGATGTGAAGAAGAATCTTTAGAAATTATATTTTTATTTAGTGAGAATAATGAGCTGCTTGAGGGGGCTCTAGATAAAACAAATTTTTCTTTAAACTGCACTCCAGCAATTAATCTTTTTCCAAAAAGAGCGGATCGTATTCATTTGTCTCATCGTTCCAGTGAGCATCAAGTTATTATTGATCGAACTCATCCTTTAGATTATGAAGTTTATTCGATTACTGGCGTTCATGGAATTGATTCAAGTTTAAATGAGAAACAAAAGTTTAGCCCTTTTTATGCTAGTGATAAATACGATAGAAAATCAGCTCAAGCTTATTACACTATTAATCGAAAACCTCGTTTGCCATCTACAACCAATCATTCAAATACAGACTATGTTGGTACGGAGATTTTTCTTTCACTTGTTGATGGTTCTGAATCACCTTATGACGAAGATTTAAAACAATTAGGTGTTTCAGCTCTATGTACTAATAGAGATTTACCTTTGCATATCACTTCTAGAGGCGGAAAAACTGTTTTTACAATGGAAGATAGTGCTCCTGTTAAACAGATAAAGTCTTTAGCAGGGCCAACCAAACCCAAGCCCCCAAATGTGGAGGGAGAGAATGCATGGCGTTTAATTAGTCATCTATCACTTAATTATTTATCCTTGATTGATGATGATGATAAAGATGGTGCGGTAGCTTTGAGAGAGTTACTTACTCTTTATGGCGATATGCATAGATCTGAAACGATGAAACAGATTAATGGACTTCTTTCAGTGAATAGTAGTCCAGCGGTTAGAAGAATTCCTGGCGCAGGTCCAATTACTTTTGGACGTGGTATCGAAATTTCAATAAATTGTAAAGAGAGTTCATTTGATGGTATGGGGGTTTACATGCTTGGTAGTGTTCTCGAGCGATTTTTTGCTAAATATGTATCTCTTAACAGTTTTACCCAAACCAGTTTAAGTACAGTTGAAAGAGGGAAAATTAAACAGTGGTCAGTAAGGACCGGAACAAGGGCTATCCTATGATAGTCAATGATTCTATCGTTCAAAAGTTATCTGATAATCCTCATGATTATGGCTTTTACGAAGCAATGAGAATGATTGAGTGTCATTATAAAGATCACACTCGTCTAGGTGAAACTCTGAAATCCTCTGATGACATGATCCGTTTGGGTCAAACGCCCACTACTGCGTTTGCACCTTCAACATTGGCATCAGCAGAAACAGGGAAAGATTCATTGTTACATTTAAATGTCTTTTTCTTTGGTATGTTTGGCCCAAATGGAGCTTTACCATTACATTTAACTGAATATGCAAATGAGAGAGTAAGAACAGCACGAGATGAATCGTTTATTCATTTCATGGATATGTTTCATCATCGTTTGTTGTGTTTGTTTTATCGAGCCTGGGCCAATAAAGAGCCTACTGTGCATTTCGATAGGCCTGAACAAGATAGATTCCATATGTATACAGGTTCTTTGTTGGGTATTGGTACTCCTGCTGTTCAGGATAGAGATCTAATGCCTGATAATAGCAAAATGCACTATGCCGGGCATATGAGTACGCAAACTAATCATGCTGAAGGTTTGTCGTCAGTACTCCAAGCTTTTTTTAAAGTGCCTGTAAAAATTAAAGAATACATAGGTGAATGGTTAGAGATTCCTAAAGAAAGTCGTTGTTATTTAGGTATGAGTTTAGATGGGGGTAAGTTAGGTGAAGATGCAGTAATAGGAGATAAAAGCTGGCAGCGACAATACAAATTTAGAGTGTTAATTGGACCAATGAACTTGGTTGATTATGAAGATTTGTTGCCAGGTAAGGAAAAATTGAAACAAGTATCAGCCATTTTAAAGAATTATGTAGGAATGGAAATGAACTGGGATGTGAACTTGATTCTGCAAAAGGATGCGGTTCCTAAAACTAAGTTAGGTAGTTATGGACAGTTAGGTTGGACAACTTGGCTGAATAACAAACCTATGAAAGCAGATGTAGATGATTTTTTAGCAATGTAAAAGTACTCAGTTAAGGTTATATCTTTATAGGTGTAATTGAGGAGAAGGGAGAGGGCTTACTTAAGTTATCTAAATATCTTAAGTAAGCAAAAAATAATTTATAAGGAAGAAACAATGTCAGATATAAGCAGGACATCATTATTTAGAAAACTAAATCCAATAACCTATAAGGCAATAGAAAGCGCAACGGTATTTTGTAAACTAAGGGGTAATCCTTATGTAGAACTTATTCACTGGTTGCATCAAATATTGCAACTACAAGATTCTGATCTACACAAAATCATAAAAACTTATGGTTTGAATCCTTCCCATTTAAGTCGAGATATGACCGATGCTTTAGATAGATTGCCAAGAGGCGCGTCGTCTATTTCAGATTTGTCTTCTCATGTAGAAGAAGCTGTAGAGCGAGGTTGGGTTTATAGTACATTGATGTTTAATGATAGCAAAGTTCGATCTGGGCATTTAATAGTTGGGCTGCTTAAAACTCCAAGCCTAAAAAATAGCCTTATTTCTATTTCTGATCAATTCAATAAAATTAGCCTTGAAAACTTAACTGAGCATTTTCAGGATGTGGTTGCTAACTCACCTGAAGATAATTTGTCAGCGACTGATGGAACAAATCTTGATGGTGCAGAACCCGGTGAGGCAAGCGGTGCCTTATCACCTGCACAAATGGGTAAGCAAGAAGCCCTGCAGCAATATACTGTTGATCTTACCGAAAGAGCTAGAACTGGTGAATTAGATCCTATTGTTGGTCGTGATGATGAAATACGTCAGATGGTTGATATCTTGATGCGCCGTCGACAAAACAATCCAATACTAACGGGTGAGGCAGGAGTAGGTAAAACAGCTGTTGTTGAAGGATTAGCGCAAAGAGTGGCTTTAGGTGATATTCCACCAAGCTTAAAAGATGTATCAATTAGAACTCTTGATATGGGGCTCTTGCAAGCTGGTGCTAGTATGAAAGGTGAGTTTGAAAACCGCCTTAAACAAATTATTGAAGAAGTCCAATCATCAGAAAAACCAATTATTCTATTTATAGATGAGGCTCATACTTTGATTGGAGCAGGTGGTGCAGAAGGAACAGGTGACGCCGCTAACCTATTAAAACCGGCTTTAGCAAGAGGAACTTTAAGAACTATAGCTGCTACAACATGGGCAGAGTATAAAAAATACTTTGAAAAAGATCCTGCACTTACAAGACGTTTTCAAGTTGTTAACGTAGAAGAGCCCACAGAAGAAAAAGCCACACTAATGCTCAGAAGTATGGCCTCAGTAATGGAAAGCCATCACAAAATTTTATTGCTCGACGAAGCCCTAGAAGATGCGGTCAAGCTTTCTCATCGATATATTCCAGCGCGACAACTTCCTGATAAAGCAATTAGTGTATTAGATACAGCTTGTGCTCGTGTTGCTGTTAGTCAGCATGCTACTCCTGCAGAAGTAGAAGATCGTAAGCGTAAAATCCAAGCTTTAGAAGTTGAGAGTAAAATCATTGAACGTGAAGCTGCCGTTGGAATTGATGTCGGTGAACGTCGTGAAAATGTCGATTCGCAAATGAAAGAAGTAGAAGCAGAGCTTGCTGAGTTAGATATACGTTGGGAACAAGAGAAACAATTGGTCACTGATATTCTTGAGTTAAGAAGTGAATTAAGAGGAGTTAGTAGTAAAGTTGAAGGTACTGGTTCTAAACTTGAGAAAGCAATAGAAGAAACAGGTGAGCTGACAGATATAGAAATCGACTCAAATGATGAAGGTTCGCCTGAGACTGAAGTAGCTGATAGTAATTCAGACTTAAGCCCAGAGCAAAGAGAAGAAAGTCTTAACAAACTAAAGGATTTACAGATACAGTTAGCGGAACTACAAGGAGAAACTCCTTTAATACTTCCTTCCGTTGACGGGCAGGCAATCGCTTCAGTCATTGCTGATTGGACCGGTATTCCAGTAGGTAAGATGGTTCGAGATGAAATGGGAGCTGTCTTAAGACTAAGTGACACACTAAATGAACGTGTTGTTGGACAAAAACACGCTTTAGACACTATCGCTAAACGCGTGCAAACATCACGAGCTGAATTAGATAGTCCCGATAAGCCCATTGGTGTATTTATGCTATGCGGCCCGTCGGGAGTAGGAAAGACAGAGACTGGTTTAGCGCTTGCAGAATCACTATACGGTGGCGAAGAAAATATCATCACTATTAATATGAGCGAATTTCAAGAAGCACACTCTGTTTCAACATTAAAAGGATCACCTCCAGGATATATTGGTTATGGAGAAGGTGGTATTTTAACAGAGGCAGTACGAAGAAGACCTTATAGTGTCGTTTTGCTTGATGAAGTTGAAAAAGCCCATCCTGATGTGCATGAAATTTTCTTTCAGGTTTTCGATAAGGGACGTATGGAAGATGCGGAAGGAAGGTTAATTGATTTTAGAAATACGCTAATTTTGTTAACCTCAAATGTAGGCACTGAAATGGTTATGGATATGTGTGCTGATCCCGACTTAATGCCTGATGTGGAAGGTTTGGCAAAAGCTTTACGAGACCCATTATTAAAAGTATTTCCACCTGCTTTAATAGGTCGTCTAGTGACTATTCCTTATTATCCTTTGAGTGACGAAATTCTAAGTACCATTATTAAGCTTAAACTGGATAAAATTGTAAAACGCATTAAGCAAAACCATGAAGCCGAAATGACTTACGACGATGATGTTATCAAGCTTATTTCTGAGCGTTGCAATGATTTAGATAGTGGAGCAAGAGTTGTTGATGCAATATTGACTAATACAGTGTTGCCTCAAGTAAGTCAGGAATTTTTAGAGAGAATGATGGAGGGTAATAAGATTAATACCGTTGTGATTTCTGTAAAAGATAGTGAAATGGTTTATAACTTTAGCTGATAGTAAGCAATCTAAAGCTAGGTGGAGGTGTTTTTTTATAAAGACACCCCCCTACTTTTAGTACTTTTTGTATCGTTTTAATGATCCTTAATAACAGAGAAATACAGATAATTATATGGCTGCGACCCAAAGTAATAGTGAAGCAAAAATAAAAACTCCTTTAGGGAAGGATGTTTTATTGTTGCGCAATATGTCGATGACGGAAGAACTTGGACGGCTCTTTACAATTGATCTTGATTTGCTTAGTGAGCAAGGAGATATCAGTTTTGAAGATATCCTTGGCCAAAACGTAACCATAGAACTTGATTTAGAAGACGGTGGAAAGCGATATTTTAATGGCCACGTTTCAAGTTTTTCTCAATCAGGAGGTGTTAGTAGATTTTCAAGTTATCAAGCAACGGTAAAGCCTTGGTTTTGGTTTTTAACTCGAACTGCTGATTGTCGAATATTTCAAGAACAGACTGTTCCTGACATTGTTAAAAGTATTTTTCGTGATCTAGGTTTTACAGACTTTAAGGATAAATTAACTAAAAACTATCGAACTTGGGAGTATTGCGTTCAGTACCGAGAAACAGATTTTAATTTTGTTAGTCGTTTGTTGGAACAAGAAGGCATTTACTATTACTTTACCCATAAAGACGGAGTGCATGAGTTAGTCTTGTCCGATGAAATATCTGCTCATAATTCCTTGTCGGGTTATTCCAAGATTGATTATTATCCTCGTGATGATACCTCTGTAAGAACAAAAGAGCATATATTTAGTTGGTACATATCGAAACAAGTGCAGCCAGGTAAATACGAACTTAATGATTTTGATTTTGAAAAACCTACTGCTGATTTAATTGCAAAATCTGATGATATAAAAAAACATCAGAAATCTGAATATGAAGTCTATGATTACCCAGGAGAGTATTTAAAAGTCGATGATGGGGAAAAATATGTTCAACATAGAATAAAAGAACTGCATAGCGAATATGAAAAAGGACAAGGGCAAAGTGGAGTGCGCGTAATGAATACTGGCGCTCTATTTACTTTAGAAAAGTTCTCGCGTGAAGACCAAAACAGAGAATACTTAATTACCAGTGTAAATCATGAGATACATTCGCATGCATATGAATCTGGTGGGCAAGATAGTGGAGATTTATACAGCAATAGTTTTTCGGTGATAGAAAGTAAAACTTCATATAAATCAGCTCGAATTACTCCTAAGCCTATTGTCCAAGGAGCTCAAACAGCAATTGTAGTAGGACCTAGTGGTGAGGAAATTCATACTGATAAGTATGGACGAGTGAAGATACAATTTCATTGGGATAGATACGGGAAAAAAGATCAGAACTCTTCTTGCTGGGTTCGTGTAGCGCAAATATGGGCAGGTAATAAATGGGGCGGCATACATATTCCACGAATTGGGCAAGAAGTCATTGTAGACTTTATGGAAGGCGACCCCGATCAACCTATTATTACTGGTAGGGTGTATAACGCGGATCAAATGCCCCCGTATGACTTGCCAGCAAATAAAACTCAAAGTGGTATCAAAAGCCGAAGTTCAAAAGGTGGTTCAAATGCGAATTTTAATGAGATTCGCATGGAAGATAAAAAAGGCGAGGAAGAGCTTTATATTCATGCTGAAAAAGATCATGAAAATATCACTGAAAATGATCGTAAAGAAGAAGTAAAAAATGATCGTTCATTAAAAGTTGGCAATGATAAAAAAGAAGATGTTGGTAATGATAAAACAGAAAAAATTGGAAATGATCAGACTATAAAGATTGGAAATATATTAAAGATAGAGGCTGGTTCAAAAATAGTATTAAAAACGGGGGCATCTAAAATAACCATGACATCTGGTGGTGATATTTCTATAGAAGGTGTCAATGTAGAAGTAAAAGCCAGTGCTAATATAAAAGTTGATGGTTCAATTGTAAAAGTTTCTGGGAAAGCCAAGGTTGATATTTCAAGTCCAATGACAAAGTTAGAAGGTTCTGGGGTGGCGACTATTCAAGGAGCTATTGTTAAAATTAATTAAATAAAGGATTTTGAAATGGGTCAACCAGCAGCAAGAGTTTTAGATGCCACTTCTCATGGTATTCCTCTTACAGGAGTAGGATGTCCAACTGTTTTTATCGGAGGAATGCCAGCGTGGAGAGTAACTGATCAACATATATGTAGTTTAGTAAATGCCCCACCGCCAGCGGGTAGCGGTACTCCACATGGTCCTGGTCTTGTATTAAAAGGATCATTAACTGTTATGATAGGTGGGCTTCCGGCTGCTCGTATGGGAGATATTGTAATGGAAGCAGGGGCTCAATTACCTCCACCAAGTAACCCAATAGTCGCAGGATGTCCGACGGTTCTTATCGGTGGTTAATATTGGTTTTTCTAAACTAATTATTTAATTGTCATAAATACTGTCAATTCTTTTTAATTTAGGACCTACAGTGGATTCTACTCACACAACATTGTTTAAATTAACCGTTGAATCAGATATAGGCTTTGACGATGAATATTTTATAGCTCGAGACAGAAAAGTCATCATAGGTCGTGGAGGTGATTCTAATATCCAACTTCCTAAAGATCTTTTGGCTTCTCGTGAGCATTGTGAAATCTTTTTTAAAGATTCACATTTTGTGATTCATGATTTAGGTAGTTCTAACGGAACACAGCTGAATAATCAAAATATTGATACCTTTAAAATTAAAAACAATGATGTTATTTGTGTAGGTATGACTATTTTTCGAGCAAATATTGACACTTTAGAAAGAGAAGTAGATGTAAAAACGACAGCTCCAAGCCAACGAAGTTTTAATTCTGATAGTAATTACCTTAACAAAGATAACGATGATTTCAAAAACGAAACGAAAGTTGAGCTTAAAGAACCATTTTCACTTTTTGTTGACGATGAAGAGGAGCCCTTACCATTTATAGAGAATATATCTGGTTTTAAGGTTCAGGCAATGATGTGGCAAGACCAAGATGGTAGTAATAAACTAAGTGTTATCGCAAAAAGCACCTTTATTATGTTGCCTGATAAAGAAGCTGAGCTTTCTGATAAGAGTATTCCACTTTTTAAACAAACTTATTTTTATGATGATAAAGACCATGGTTCAATTTTGTATGAATCTGATCTTGTGCCTTTTAAGCCATTAGCGGATATTGTCATTGTAGGTAAAGCACATACACCCAATAAACAATCACAACAAATACTTGATGTAGGCCTGCAGGTCGGAAAAACAAAAAAAATAATTAAAGTGTTCGGAGATAGATATTGGCATCAAGCTGAGGAAGAGGGGGAGTTTGCTATTTCTGAACCTGCACTCTTTACTACTATGGATGTAAAGTATGAAAAATCATTTGGAGGTAGTGACCTTGATAATGGAACTTATTGTCAGCAGAATCCAATTGGTTGCGGTTGTATTAGTGAAGAAAGTTTGGGAAATAGCAAGTTCCGTAAGCTTCCCAATATTGAAAACCCACAAGATTTGTTGGAATCATGGGCGTCTAGACCTGATCCTGTAGGCTTTGGGTTTTATGCTAATAACTGGGAGTCTAGGTTTCAATATCTAGGGAGTTATGAAAAAGAAACTCTCGAAAACGATCAAATAGGATTACCTAAAAACTTTAATAATCGTTTTTACAATTCGGCACATCCAGATTTACAAGTGGAAGGTTATCTTGTTGGTGATGAAAAGGTAGAGCTAGTTAATTTATCTCCGAAAGGTAGATTGATTTTTAATCTACCTAATGTTAAACCAGAAGTTGTAGTGAGAAAAAAAACCTTAAATATTAAGGATACTAAAGATGAAAAATGTGACGAAAGTCACATTAAAATGCAGCTAGATACCTTAGTATTTATTCCAGAAGAAGA
>CALISP010000011.1 GCA_938041705.1 uncultured Cocleimonas sp.
ACATTGGTATTATCCTGTTTGAGTACCGATAACAAGATTGCGGGTTTACCATCAACACTGACTTCTTGTGTAGCTTTTTTGCGTGCGCGTTGCACACTGGCCAAGCGCCCTAATGGAATTTCACCGCTTAATCCTGGAATCGGTAATTGCGCAACTTCTGCAGGATCACTATTTTTACCAACAATACGTACTAACCAACTACGATTACCAATATCCGTTGTACCGGCTGAGATATCTTGAAACCAAACCTGCAAAGCATTTGCTATAGTAGCCGGTGCCATTCCCAAAGATTCTAGGGCTTGCGGATAAAAATTAATTTGTAATTCAGGATCATCAAGACCGATTGAATCGACTCGTTCAACGCCAGATATCTGCTCTATCGAATCACTGACAGACTGTGCTCTCTTACGTAAGCGTTCATCATCAGAATTTGAGGTAACAGCGACTAATGCAGCGGGAAAGGCATTGCCTGTAGTTATTTCTAATATGATTGAATCGATTGCTTCTGACGGAAGCTGACTTTGTACGTTTTGTAATTCACGGCGTAAGTCTGCGAGTCGTTTGTCATAAGTACGTTCCGGCATATCTTCGAAACGAACTAAAATGCTGGAGGTATTTTCGCGGCTATTACTGGATACAAACTTCATATCCGGAATGCCTTTTATTGCATCCTCTAAAACATCGGTAACACGCTTTTCAACATCTGAACCAGAAGCCCCAGGCAATGCTGTGATTATCGTAATCCAATTAAAGTTAATCGTCGGATCTTGTTGTCGTGGCATTCCTTGATAAGACAGAAAGCCAATAATCAGCACTAACACAAAAGTGAGATTAGCTAATACATGGTTTTGGAGAAGGCGTGCGTACATTTTATTTAGTTTCTGTAGCTATGATATAAGACATGTTTTGAAGCTATATTATGAGGCTATTTTAAGAAAGCTTATTATTTTTGAATACTAATCAATTCGCCATCAGTCACGCGATAACGATTTTTATCAATAATCAAAGTATTGTTTGGCAAGTCTATGAATGCAGGTTGACCTTCAACGGCATTATCTAAGGCTGTAAATTTAGCTTTAGCGGTTCCTTCTTCAGAGCTATCAGCAATCATTACGCCTAAAGAAGCATTGTTTCGTAAAATATACTCTGGCGGAATTTGTTTCTTCTTATTACTCCACTCTATGCGTCCAGCGAGTCCTGCAGGAATAGATGTATTCCCGGCTAAAGACAATCGAACTTCCTGAGTACGAGTCGTTTCATCGACTTGTTGAATGAAACTACGAACAGTAACTAAATAACGTTGATCAGCAGTAACAAATTCAATTAATGGTAAGTTTTTTAAGCTGGCAACATCTCTTGGAGATAAATTGGTTTTAATCTCTAGTTTATTGTTTTGCATCAACTTGAACAACGGAGAGCTAGGCATTAACAACTGGCCTTGCTGTACCATACGATCTGTAATTTGAGCAGTAAAAGGCGCGCGAATCGTACACCGATCAATGGCTAATTTCGCGGTTTCTATCTGTGCTTTTTTAAATTCAATATCGGCTAACGATGTTTCTTGTGATGCTTGTGAATTATCAAGCAATTCTCTAGGAATAGTCCCTTTAGATAGTAGTTGTTGATTTCGACGCAACTGTTTTTGAGCCAAATTCAATTGAGCCTGTGATACTTTTAAAGAAGCCTCTGCTTGTTTTTTAGCAAGGTCATAACTACGACAATCAAGAACCACTAGTCTTTGTTTGGCTTTAACGATATCACCGGTTTCTGCGTAAATCTTAAAGGCGCGACCTGTTATTTCAGCACTGATAACTGAAGTATTTAAACTCACAACACTAGCAGGAGTACTCTGTTTAGATTCAATAAGAATACTGGCTAGTGGTTTAACACTAACGCTCAACAATTCCTCGTCAGCGATTGCCATTGAACCTATCAGAACAAAAAACAAAGGAATAAGGCTAGTGATTAATTTTAAATATGACATATTTTGAAGTTTCATGGGAATAACCTGCTATGTCAATTATTTAGCAAAAGTTTATGTAACATGGAATGGTAATACCTTAAATTATGATTGGTCACACAATAGAGTATTGGGCGTAAAAAAATTGTTAAAAGGGTGTAAAAAATATTATTAAAAAGACACCCCCCCACTTTTAGTCATTATTGTATCTATTTCAAAAGGTGGTCATTCTTTTATAAGTGCTTATTGCCGCTTTTCTAACAAGGCATAACACTCTGCTAATTTTTCAATACCCTTTTCTATCTTCTCACAGCTTAAATTGCCATAACCCATTAACAAGCCGAGTCTTTCAGGCGTTTTTTCAAATAGGCCGGTAGGTGTATATAAACCTAATGACATTGAATCAGCAAGTCTCAATAGTTCTGCTTCTTGTGAAACGTGCAATTTATTCATCCATGCCAAAATATGAATTCCAGCATTTGTACCTTGCACCGTTACATCGTCACCAAAATGTTTATCCAAAGCGTTAATTAACACATCGTGGCGTTTACTGTAGGTTTTACGACTACGTTTAAGGTGTTTGGCAAATAACGGAGAATCCATAAACTCAGCTAAAATCAATTGGTTCAACAATGGACTATGTCGATCAGCACACCACTTCAAAGCAGTAAATGCCTCAACTAATGAGTCTGGTAAAATCACATAACCCACGCGCATCACAGGTGATAATACTTTAGAGAATGTACCCATATAAATAGTCTGATCACATTCATCTAAGCCTTGAATAGATTCAATGGGTGGACCTTGATACCTAAACTCGCTGTCATAATCATCTTCAATAATAAAAGCATTATGCGTATTCGCCCATTCTAATAAGGCTAAGCGACGTGGCAATGAAAGTACGCCACCCGTAGGAAATTGATGCGATGGAGTGGTATAAATCAGTCGTGCATTTTCAGCTTTTTGTTCTGTAAACATATCAGGGTTTATGCCATTTTCATCCACTTCCGAACGAATCAACTTTGCACCTAAATTAGTAAACGCTTGAGTCGCTCCTCGGTAAGCTGGTTCTTCAATCAATACTTCATCGTTTTCTTTCAATAACATTCGGGCGATTAAATCTAAAGCCTGTTGTGAGCCATTAGTGATAACAATATTTTCTGGACGGCAACGACAACCCCGGTTTTGTTGCGCATAACGAGAAATAATTTCTCGTAGGCGTTGTAAACCTTCAGGATGTTGATAATTTGAATTGATGGTTTCTCTGCACTTACGTGCAATGCGATTAATATCAGCCAATAACTCGTCGCTAATATTAACTGGGCCATATTGAAAATTTATATCAACTTTTGATCCTAAGTCTTTATTCAGGTCATAGTTGCGCCAATGCGCCATAGATTTTTTGGCAACATTGGTCAATATGGGTTCTTGTTTAATCTGCTTTGATTCTGCTAAAGGTTGCTGAATGGCATTTGCTGCAACAAAGCTGCCTGAGCCAAAGCGGGTTTCAATATATCCTTCTGCATTTAACTGTTCATAGCAATTAACAACAATATTACGTGAAACGCCGAGTGTTTTTGATAGCTCGCGACTAGAAGGCAATTTTTCACCTGCTTGGTATTCACCTGAAATTATCGACTTACGTAAACTGTCATATAGATTCCGATAGAGTGTTATTTTGCTATTGGCTGGGTCTTTGAGTTTTATCATTATATTTATACCAAAAAAGTGGTTCTGTAATAAATTATAAAAATGGCTCTTTATCTAAACCAATTACTGTCGATAATAAACCCGAAAGCAATTACAGGTAAAGCTACCTGTTTTATTTAAATATTTTTTGGGTAGATATGATGATTCCAATTGAAACACTGATACTTTTTCTTGTTACTACATTTGTTGTAGTTCTGTCGCCTGGTCCCGCAGCAATTGCTGTAACCGCCGAATCTGCATCTAATGGTTTTAAGCGATCTTTTCTTGTTATTTTAGGCATAGCTATAGCGAATGTTGTTTTTTTCGTGTTGTCCGCCACTGGAATCGCAGCACTCATAATCGCGTCCCATACATTGTTCGCAGTCATTAAATGGGTGGGCGTTG
>CALISP010000012.1 GCA_938041705.1 uncultured Cocleimonas sp.
ATTGTCACTCCTTTAGGATCACATGATGAAGTGGCTATAAATTGTCGAATAATATCAGCCACTAAAGAAGAGTTACGCGATAACGATGAATTTCGCCAAGATTTGTTTTTTAGGTTACAAGTAGCCGAACTTAAAATCCCAGCCTTGAGGCATCGTTCTGAAGATATTATTACTTTATTTGAATTTTTTGTACGTCAGCAATGCGAAAACTTTGAGACCCATTACAAAATGGTTAACAGTAATACACGAATGACCTTATTGGATTATCCATGGGCAGGAAATGTTAGAGAACTGATAAATGTAGCTACTCGTTTTTCCATACACAATTGTAAAAATATTGAACTGGCTTTAAACGATAATACGAGTACTAATCTACAGAATTTAGACAATGAATCCTTTAAAGAAATAATGCAAAATTATGAAGAAAAGCTGCTTCGTGCAAAACTAACTGAACACCAAGGAAGAGTTTCAAAGGTACTGGATGACTTGCAAATGGAACGTCGTAGCTTCAATCAAAAACTATTGAAATATGGAATTATTACAAAAGAATTTAAGTAAGACTTTCAAGTTAATACTACTAATCAGTAATTCATATTTTAAAGAATATATTAAAAGTGGGGGGAGGTGTTTTTTTAGCTACAAATAAAAGGATTCAATGATTATTTTCTAAGTAAAGATGCTTTTTTTACATCATCAAAACTAGTTAATTCACTATCAATTAAACCCATTTTAAATAACGCTTTTCCTGCATAGCCTGGAAAAAAGGATTGAGTAAACCGAGGAAAGCTTTGATCTGTAATTTGATTTACTAGTTTAACAATCTCCGTTGTGCAATTTTTTATAAACAAATGATAAAGCTCTGGATTTTTATCAACTTGATTAGTGCGTGTCGCGACTACTTTAAACAAGTTTTGAGCTTCTTCAGGAGTGGCTTTTATGGGATAACTATAAACTTCCTCATCACGCATTAAACGTAACCCTACTAAATCTCTATAACTTGATAATAAATAAATGAGTTCAAACTTTGCACTCAAACCACCTGAAAGAGAATATTCTTCTCCTTGCTCTTTGCGCGCTTCTACAGAAAGACCAATAATTGTTTTATCTTTTAATTCAAATAGAATAAATATGTGGGCGATTTCACTTAATATCGCAAAGTGCGAAACAACTGCATTTATCGATTGAATATCACTCAGCTGAAACTCTAAATCCCTAAATAAGCCATCACCATTTGTTAATGATGTTAAATCAATATTTTGCCAATCGGCATCTCTGAAATTATTAATAATGACTTTATCAGCATTAATTTCAATTGACGCAGTTTTACTATTCCCTAATGACCAATTTTTATTATTTGAGGGAGTCTTAAAAGAATAAATGATAAAACTGATTGCCATAAAAATGACAATCAGCCCGGCTGTATAACTTAAGCCTTTTAATATTAAGGCAGACAAGTCAGTGACTAACCATCAATCGACTTTATCTGACAATGTGATGTTTAACTCTAATGTATCGAAGTCATCACATTTTTCTAAACTCACATTCACATCTTTGTCACTAACATGCACGTATTTGCGAATCACTTCTACTAATTCATCGCGTAACTTTGGCAAGTAGTCTGGAGATCTTTGTGATTTATCGGTACGTTCATGAGCGATTAAAATTTGTAATCGTTCCTTCGCCAAATTCGCCGTATTTTTCTTTTTTTCTTTTTTAAAGAAGTTAAATAACCCCATTGTTCAGTCTCCCCTGTATTGCTTAACCGAAAATCTTCTGGAAGAAGCCTTTCTTTTTTATTTCGACATCAACGAAACGTAATGGAATGTCTTCCCCAAGAAAGCGAGAAACCACGTCTTCATATGCCTGACCTGCCGTACTCTCTTTGTCCATTATTACTGGGTTTCCACTATTTGATGCTTGCAATACTGTACCTGACTCAGGAATAACACCAATCAAAGGAATAGAGAGAATTTCGACAATATCATCCATTCCTAACATGTCACCACCTTCTACACGATCAGGAGAATAACGCGTGATTAACAAGTGCTCTTTTACCGAACCACCATCTTCAGCAATCTTTGATCTGCTTTGTAAAATACCTAAAATACGATCAGAGTCGCGTACAGATGAAACTTCAGGGTTTGTAACCACAATCGCTTCATCGGCAAAGTACAAGGCCATGAATGCACCCTTTTCAATACCTGCAGGGGAATCACAAACAATGTATTCAAAACCATCTGCTTTGAGTTCGTTGATAATGCTCTCAACACCTTCTTTATTTAGTGCATCTTTATCACGTGTTTGTGAAGCAGGCAAAATGTAAAGATTATCTACACGCTTATCTTTTATCAGAGCTTGTTTTAAAGTCGCTTCACCGTTTATTACATTTACAAAATCATAAATAACACGACGTTCAACACCCATGATAAGGTCAAGATTACGCAACCCAACATCGAAGTCAATAACTGCAGTCTTATGGCCTCTCGCAGCCAAACCCGCAGAAAAAGCAGCACTCGAGGTGGTCTTACCTACGCCGCCTTTCCCTGATGTCACAACAATTACTTTACTCAATGTGTCTCTCCATAGTCTAAATTTTTTCTAATAGAAAAAGGCTTACAAAGCCTTAATGTAAAAATAATAAAGTCTTACGTAAGACCTTATTTTTTGAAATAGTTACGACATAAGTGGTTCTATAATAAGTTTTTCACCAGATAACTTAATCATAGCTGGCTTACCTATTAACTTTGTATCACTTTCATCTAATAATTGATAACGACCAGCAATCGCGATTAGTTCTGCTTGTAATGACTGGCAAAATATTCGAGCTGACTCATTCCCCATGGCACCTGCTAATACCCTGCCGCGTAATGCACCATAAACATGAATTGAACCATCAGCCATTATTTCAGAACCCGCACTAGTTTGAGCCAATACTGTCATGTCTGATTCTGCTGCATATATTTGCTGACCAGATCTTACAGGCTTGACAACCGTTAACGATTTAATCATAGCAGCGCCCCTAGGTGCTTGAACTGCTTGCTGTAATCCTTGATCTTCAACTAAATTTTGTTCTGGGTCATTCGTAACATCTTTTATCGTGATGTCATTATTTTTTTCAGTATTGTGGTCTTTATTTGATTCATTATTAACTTCTGAAGATGATTCTTTTGTATTGTCTTCAACATAAGCTTTTCGACTTTCACGCATTACTGCCCAGCCAGCTTTTGCTAATGAAGCATTCATTGACGCTGGAATATTACGCACCCCAACTGGGATAAACCCTAGCTTTAACAAGGACTCTTTAAGTGTTAAAAAATCAAAATCAGTTACGTTTTCGCCTAATATATTGCAATCGACTACTACAGGACTTTGCATAAAGAATTGTGGCATCTCGTCACGTTTTTTTTGTAACTCTGCTGTAATCGCATCTACATCTGTATGTTCTAGATGCAATACATTAAGCATTGACATTTCACCCTTCAAATTCATTATGTTCGACTCGTAATTGAATGATTAGTTCTGTTAATTATGGAATGCATGATAACTGAGACAGAAGTTTTTATCATCGCTAATCTCACTTTTTAGCGTTACAATTCTGCCTTTTTTTTATATTTAAAATCATTCATTTTTCATCTATAAAACCAATACTTTAACAAGCCCTATCAAGCCTTTGAAATGACAATAAATACTTTAAACCCATTGTATCCAAATAAAGATTCAAGCTTCGCGAGCTGGGGGCAGTTACATGGTTGCGCGCAAGATTTATTAATCGCAAATGCAGCCAAAGAGTATAAAGGTTTGATTGTTGTTGTTACGCCAGACAGTCAAAGTGCTTATAGCATTAAAGATAACGTTAACTTCTTTATAGGAGCTAATGCTGATAGTGAAAACCATCAACAAGTGCACATTTTCCCAGATTGGGAAACATTGCCATATGATGTATTCTCGCCCCATGAAGACTTAATCTCAGACCGACTTAAAACACTCAGCCAATTACACACTATCAAACAAGGTGTGTTAATTGTACCTGTTGCAACTTTAATGCAACGACTACCGCCTGTAGATTATGTACGAGCAAACACCTTATTGTTCAAACAAGGGGATACACTAGATCTTGAAGTATTCCGCTTACAACTTGAAGAGTCGGGCTATCGTAACGTTACTCAAGTAATGGAACACGGTGAATACAGCACACGTGGTTCGCTTATCGATTTATTCCCAATGGGTAATGACAAACCTTATCGTATTGATTTATTTGATAATGAAATTGAAACGATACGAAGCTTTAACCCTGAAGATCAGCGCACCATCGAAAAGATTAATCGCATAGAGTTACTTCCTGCGCATGAATTTCCTTTAAACAAGCAAGGAATCGAAAAATTCCGTGAAAACTATAGCACTCGTATTGGTGGTGATTTAGCTCGCAGTCAAATATACGACAATGTTAGTAATGGTAATGCGCCTTCAGGCATTGAATATTACTTGCCTTTATTTTTTGATAAAACATCTACACTTTTTGATTATTTCCCTGAAAAAACACTGATTATCAATACCGATAGTACAAAGCCATCGGCAGAAACCTTTGGTAAGCTCATTGATGATCGATATGAACAACGTCGTCATGACATTGAGCGTCCCTTATTAGAACCTAAAGATTTATTTCTAAATACCCAAGAATTATTCACTCATTTAGATAGTTATCGCCGTGTTGATGCACATCATTTTGAACAACAAAAAAATGCTAATAACACTGAAACATCCTACAACTACCCCGTTCATATATTACCTTCTTTAATGATACAAGGACGTTCAGAGACGCCACTGGTTTTATTTGAACAGTTTCTTCATCAATTTAATAATGAGCATAGTTCCAGAGCTAAAGGCAGAATACTTTTTACTGCTGACTCTGCAGGTCGTCGCGAAAACCTATTAGGTTTATTACGTGATAATCGTTTTACTGTAGCGACAGTTGATGGTTGGCAAGGTTTTATTGATTCTGATGCAGAAATTGCGTTAACCGTTGCTCCAATTGAACATGGCTTGTGGACAGATCAAGAGATTGGGGCTTTTGCTATAATTCCTGAAGCATCCTTATTCGGTCAGCAACAGGTTCAGCAAAAACGTCGTCGCCAAAAGCCAACACGTGATGCAGATACAATTATACGTAACCTCACGGATCTAAGTGAAGGCGATCCTGTTGTTCATGAAGAACACGGCGTAGGACGCTATCAAGGCATGGAAATGATTTCTGCCGGAGGTATTGAGCAAGAGTACATCCTGTTAACTTACTCTAAGGGCGACAAACTTTATGTTCCTGTGGCGTCACTGCACCTGATCAGTCGTTACACTGGAGTAAGTGCAGAACATGCTCCATTGCATACCTTAGGTACTGAGCACTGGGATAAAGTCCGCAAGAAAGCAGCTCAAAAAGCACATGATATTGCAGCAGAATTATTAGAAATTCATGCACGACGTGCCGCGCAAAAAGGTCATGCTTTTCCATTCAATGAACTTGAATATTTAGCCTTTGCAGATACCTTCCCATTTGAAGAAACTCCAGACCAAGCCTTAGCCATTGGCACTGTAATAAAAGATATGGTCTCTGGAAAACCTATGGATCGCGTTACCTGTGGCGATGTGGGCTTTGGCAAAACAGAAGTAGCGATGCGAGCAACCTTTGTAGCTGCTAATGCTGGTAAACAAGTCGCAATGATTGCACCAACCACTTTGTTAGTGCAGCAACATGCCAAAAACTTTAGAGATAGATTTGCCGATTGGCCTTTCAAAATAGGTTCTTTATCACGTTTTAAAACAGCTAAAGAGACACGTGAAACTTTAGAGCAAATGAAATCTGGCCAGCTAGATATTGTCATTGGCACACATAAGCTCTTACAAAAAGATATTGATTTTAAAGATTTAGGTCTAGTGATTGTTGATGAGGAGCATCGTTTTGGAGTTCGGCATAAAGAGCAATTAAAAAAGCTTCGCTCTAATGTAGATATGCTCACATTAACTGCAACCCCTATTCCGCGAACATTAAATATGTCGCTATCAGGGTTGCGTGATCTATCCATAATCGCTACACCACCGACTCAACGTCATTCGATTAAAACGTTTGTCAATGAATGGGATAAATCCTTGATTCAAGAAGCCTGTGCTCGTGAATTAGCACGTGGTGGGCAAATTTATGTATTGCACAATGAAGTCAAAACTATTCAGAAAATGACAGATGATTTGGAAGCTATCTTACCAGATACAAAAATTCGTTTTGCCCATGGTCAGATGCCAGAGGGAGAACTAGAAAGCATCATGCGTGATTTCTATCACCAACGTTTTCAAGTACTAGTTGCAACCACAATTATTGAAAGTGGTATCGACGTTCCTACCGCCAATACTATTATAATCAATCGTGCAGATAAACTTGGCTTAGCACAACTACATCAAATCCGTGGTCGTGTAGGTCGTTCCCACCATAAAGCTTACGCTTATCTAATTATTCCAAGCAAAAAACTAATAACAGCTGATGCCAAAAAACGCTTGGAAGCGATTGAATCATTGGAAGATTTAGGCGTTGGTTTTACTCTAGCTTCGCATGACTTAGAGATTCGTGGAGCAGGTGAATTATTAGGTGATGATCAAAGTGGTCAGATTCAAGAAATCGGTTTCAATATGTATAACGATTTATTGGAGCGCGCAGTTAAAGCACTTAAAGCAGGTAAGCTTCCTCAGCTAGATGGCCGCGAAACACGCACTTCTGTTGATCTTGGTTTACCTGCATTAATCCCAAATGATTATCTACCTGATGTACACAATCGTTTAATTATGTATAAGCGAATCGCTAGTGCAAAAGATGCAGATGCCTTACGTGAACTTCGTGTCGAAATGATAGATCGTTTTGGTTTAGTACCTGATCAAGTTAAAAATCTATTTGAAGCCACACGACTCAAACAAATCGCCCAAGAGCTTGGTATTCTAAAACTCGACATGGGAGAAGAAGGCGGTCGTATTCTGTTTAATGATAAACCCAATATTGATCCAATGAAAATAATGGGCTTAGTACAAAAACGTCCTTGGGAATACAGTATCAAAGGACAAGATAAACTTTACTTTGAGTATGATGCGATGCAAGAGTTAGAGCAGAGAGTTCAATGGGTTAAGCGTTTACTTAATGATATAAAAATAGATGAATAGCTGATTTTTATTAAGTAAAAAGACACCCCCCTACTTTTGAATGATATTTATGCAGAGCTAGCGAACTTACTGTTTATTTTTTTAAACGGATAACTCGATTATTTCGCCGTTATCTAGTTTAGTTTAGTGAAGTGAGATGCTTAAGTTTAAAAACGCCTCAAAAGATACCAACTAATTTCAGAACTTGTTCAAACGATAAAATCTCTACAAGACTATCCCTTCACATGCAGCCACGACCTTAGCACTAATTAAACCAACGTCACCTTCCATTCCAGGAATATCAACACGTTCTATATTCACTTGAACATCATTATCTTTACTAGGTTTCCCACCTTTTTCTAGGATATCGTGTTTAACAGAATCTATCGCAATTTGACGGGCTTGCTCAAGAGCTTGAGTAGCTGTTTCAGCATTGATTACTTCATCATTAGCATGAATCAAAAACTTACCATTCTCATGTAAGGTAATTTCAATACTACATGATGATTTAACTAAACCAACAGCCGCACCAATAGCGTTAGCCACATGACTGAAATCTGGCACGATAACGGTTTGACCTAATCTTTCTCCCACTTTTGGATAGAATATTTTAGCTGGGCCACCGACAGCGACGATAGGTAATCGTGAATGCAAATGTATTTGTAAATCATTTATTTTAGAACTGCCATTTGCCGCTGCAGTAATCAAAGGATCATCATGACTAAACTTTGTTCCAGCCAGTTGATTAATTAATAAACGCGAACTCTTATCCACAACTGCGTCATGAACTTCTTGAGCTAAGGCATTTATCTCGTTTTGAACAGCCTCTTTATCTGCACCCATTACACGACCTGTGGCTCGCCCTAAGAGCTCAGCCGCATAATGTGCAGCTTGAGTATTCCATTGAGATTGGTGACCCAATACGTGCGCAGCATCACTGGGAGTAAAGCCAGACATTCTTATTACCCCTCGATTCATCAAACGACGTAAACAACTACGATCTTTAGCTGAAGCAATAACTTTACGATATAAAATAGGTTTCTCAGTACTGAGCAATCCAATAAACTCTTTTTCAAATTCACTATAATCAGAGGAATCACTAGGCTGTAACAACAAATATTGAATCGCGGAACGCATACCACTCTCAGCCATAAGCGCTAATTGCAGTTCTTTTTCAATATGTGGCCAACGTGAAGCTAGCATTGATAATGGTAATGCACGGTTGGGTAATAAAGATAGTTTTAATAATTCACCAATATCAACCTCACTATCACCACCCAGTCCCATGGTTTTCATATCAATAGCTTTTACTAAAGTGCGATAGCCACCAACATCAGCACCAGCATCATTAAGTGCCGGCCAACCATCAATTACTGTAGCTACATCAGTGGTAGTTCCACCAATATCTGAGATTAAAAAATCTGCTTCCCCAGTTAAATAACGCGCGCCAATAACACTTGCTGCAGGACCAGATAGAATGGTTTCAATTGGTGTTTGCATGACCGAATCAGCACTAGCGATTGAACCATCACCTTTTACAATCATAATCGGTGCGGTCAAACCAAGTTGATCCATCGATTCTCTAACTGCACTTTCAAGCTGTACAATTAAGGATACTATTTGTGCATTAAATGCCGCAGTTAATGCGCGTCTAGGACCATTTAATGAATCAGATAGATCACATGATGCAGTCACGGTTGCACCAGTAATTTCTTGTATTAGTTGTTGAGCTTGTCGCTCATGTGCCTGATTGCGCACAGCATAATGACCAGCAACGGCAAAGGAGTCTACTTTTCCCATTTTACCTTGCAAGGCTTCGCGAATCGCTTCAACATCTAAAGGTTGTTGTTCTCTACCCGTATAAACATGGCCGCCATTAATATTCAGCAATAAAGCATCAGGAATGGCTTTAGCAATTTCAGTTCTTTCAATCATTGCCTGATTAAACCCTAGCGTAAAAACCCCCAGAGATGAGCCTTGGCCTTCAACCAATGCATTTGTTGCTAGAGTCGTTGAAAGTGATACCAGACTGACTTCATCAACTTCAAACTCACCCTGTGTTGTTTCTTTCGCAGCCTCTAAGGCTTTTGTTAGAGCATCGCTTATACCTAAGGCCAGATTACCGTGTGTGGTTAATGATTTTACGCTTGCAAGAATGTTGCTGGAATTGTCAGCATTTGTAGCGTTAAGGTTCTTATTTTGATTTTGATTGTTTTTAATAACCACAGCATCTGTATAAGTGCCGCCAGTATCAATACCAATGGTGTAATGTGTCATGTAAGCCAATCAGGAAAATTAATCATACGGAAGTGTAGCAAAAGATTGACTGATATTTTTATCTATAAGAGACCATTATTACTACGTTCGGTTATATGAATTAAAAAGACACCCCCCTACTTTATGCAGAACTCTTTGTTCTGTGTTTTTAATTAACAAAATCAATTAAAAAATCATAAAAGTTTCATCTTTATTTGAGTATTTTTTTACAGACATCCTCTTAATATAAACTCAATGACAACATAATTTGTCATCACAATGAAAGGATATTAAGAGATGAAAACAAAATTTATATCTATAGCAGTGACAACATTATTACTATCGACTCCGATGCTTGCATCAGCCAGTGATTGTAATTACTCAAAAAAAGCAATGCAGACTAATTACACACCAGCTATCAATCAAGGTGGCTTTATCAAAGTTGGTTCACATGCTAAACCAGATATTGTCGATACGGCAATCAGTTCGGGCAGCTTTAATACTTTAGTCACTGCAGTAAAAGCAGCAGGCCTAGTAGAAACTCTCAAGGGCGATGGCCCATACACCGTGTTCGCACCAACCGACGAAGCTTTTGCCAAAGTACCTGCTGATGTTTTAAATAATTTACTGGCAGATAAAGAGGCTTTAAGGAAGGTATTGTTGTACCACGTAGTGTCAGGAAAAGTGACAGCTGAGCAAGTAGTTAAACTAAAGTCAGCAACTACTGCACAAGGTTCTGACGTAATGATTGATAGTTCTAGCGGCGTCAAAGTTAACAATGCAACAGTAATAAAAGCAGACATTATGACTGGTAATGGCGTGATTCATGTTATCGACACAGTACTAATGCCTAAATAAAGCACTATTTTTCAGATTAATAATAAAAATAATAAAGCCCTGAGACAATTATGTTTCAGGGCTTTTTTTGAGAATGTATTTAATGTTTAAGACTAACTTAATAGCAGTTGATTAAAGTACATACACTTTTTTAATTTTTTATCTTTTAGTTGGAAATAAGCTTCCGAAAATTCATTTAGACTCTGTTTTATAGATAAACGGTGTAGTAAATAACTTATCCAAACGGTTATCTTTATTTTTGCGTAAAACCTCTAAACCAACTTCCATATCAGGTAGATCTTCATAAGGCTTTTTGCTCGCCGTCCTGAAAAGGTAATCGAGCCAAGGTTGCATAGCGCCATAATTACTATTTGTATATTGTTTGTCGCTGGAATGATGCATACGATGGAAATCGGGTGTAACAATAAATAAGCGTAAAACCGCATCAAGTCTTTTGGGCAGTACAATATTGCTATGACTAAATAAGCTAATCGCCGTATGCATAAAAGTATAAATTGCTAATACAATAAACGGAGCACCTAGCGCAAAAATAATTGGCGTAATAATGAGTGCATTTATCATCGGTTCAAAAGGATGATGACGATGACTTGTAGTCACATCGATTTCAGTATCTGAGTGGTGAACAGCATGGATACGCCATAAAAATTCGACCTTATGAAATAAACGATGAATCCAGTAAGTCATCAATTCCATGATTAAAATGACTATAAGCAATGACGAGATATCACACATTTTAAAATGTTCGATCAATGGAGACTCAGGCTTAAACCGAGCTAATAAACCAAATACCAAAACCGAATAGAAAATAATAAAAAAATGATTAAACAAAGCTAAGCCAATATTACTTAGCCAACGACTCGTTTGATTTTTATCAGTTTGTCGTCGAGGAATAAAACCTTCGATCAAGAATAGTAAGATCATTCCCCCAAAAATGGCTGCAAACTGAATCTCGTGAAAGTTAGTCTCTAAGAAACTCTGTTGTAACGTTATCGTTGTGCTATCCACTTCCTACTCTCAAAAAAAAACACCCAAACCACAAAATACGCTAAAAGTGGGGAGGTGTCTTATTCTTTTTCATTAGTAATTAAACTTAGATCAGCTACCTAAGTTTGTTAATCACTGAAAAAAGCATTAGGCGTTTTTTGCCATTGCTCAAGACTTAACATCTTCAAGCCCACGGCTTTATAATTGACAGCATAAAAATCATTTGGCATCAATTTAACGAATGCTTATACCTAGGGTCTTTAAGTAAATCTTGGGCCATAGCACCAACATACGTTTTGCTCTTATCGTTGTTATATTTGAAAGAGTATATTTGAATATCATTGTCTAATTTGAGTAACGGTTTAATTGAATTTTTCAATCTTTCATCAGTTACAGTCATTTCATTATTAAAACAACTAAGCTGGCATTGTGCATCCACAGGAATAACATTCCCAGGTGCTGAAGCTGTGCAAGTTGGAGAACCTGGAATTATGGGTCTAGCAGCGGATATAAAATCATCGCCAATGAGCGGATTATTACAACTAAAACCCTCTCTGATATTAATCTCGAGAATAGTAACTGGAACATCAAAAGCATTATCAAAATACTGAGTTGTCGGCCCAAAAATATCAACCGTACCTGTAGTCGCTGAGTTTAAGGTTAATGTTATAGCTTGCTGACCACCTACAACACCAGCATGAGCATCGGAAATCGTTTTAAAACCTCCAATACTTGAAGAAAGAGCAAATACTCCAAGAAGTGAAATAAATAATTTATTTACTTTACTACCTTTTTGTTTTGATACTCTAAATGCAACTATAAATAATAGTAGACTAAGTAATATCATCATAGTGCCACTTAGAGTTGGAATATCTGTAGCAGCACCTGGAATACTATATGTCATCGTCCCGACATTAGTACCAGCCAATGTGTTTTGACTAGATAATAATAAAAAAGCCATTGATAATGTTGATAGTGATTTCATTCTATCAAACAAATTTTGTACGTTTTTCATAAGTATTACCCTTGATATTAAAAAACTAATTCTTAGAAAATAAAAATAGCATGGATTATTTCTTCAAGGTATTACCCAAATATACTATAGACGGGGGATGGCACTTCACAAATAAGCGCTTGATTAAGAGCATATGAACGTTGCTAACTTATATATAAATATCTACAATTAACATATTTATCAATAACTTGCTTATTTAGAGGCATAAAAAAACCGCGAGACATAAAATGTGACGCGGTTTAATAAGGAAGGTGGTTAACCCTATACTAATTATGCTGCTTTTGGTCGACGCGGCATAATCGGTGTATTTTCAATTACTTTATTCGTTTTAAACTTTGTAACATTTGAAGGGATTGACTTAGTCATTCTTACATCAACCTCACGCCAAGGGTAAGCACTTGCTCCCTTAACTAAAAGTTCTCTTGAAACACCAATATCAGATAATTGTCTTTCTGATAATTTTAGTAATTCTTTTGCTGTATGAGAATATCCAGAAACCATGAATGCTTCTTTTATTCTGTTCTTTATTTTACTGAAGATCATTGTGTATACCTCTTAAATTTGATTCGAATCAGCAAATTATTTTGCTTTTCGATGATTGAATCATAAAGGGTTGAACAATCTTCACAAGCGACTAAAAATCAACCGATTGTTTATTTTTTCTTACCTATAAAAGTTTGGTCATTTTATAGAATTAGAAATGATAAACGCGTTCAAAAGAACGCATTTATTTTACAGAGATGAAGTCTGCTTAATTTAGCATTAACTCAATGCTCTAACAGCGGCTAAAACATCCGAAGGCTCAGAACGCTGGGTGTAATCACTATTAACGAAGTGATAAACAGTTTCACCCGCCGAGTTAATGACATAAGTCGCTGGAATTGGTAATTCAAACGTATCATCACCGTTATGCTTATTAACATCGATACCGAAAGCGTTATAGATTGATTGAATTTCAGTTGGCAATGTAAAAACTAAACCAAATTGTTTAGCTACTTCATTTCCTGCGTCTGAAAGAATATCAAACGATAATTCATTTTTCTCTTTCGTATCCATTGAATTATCGGGAGTTTCTGGCGTAATAGCGACCAACTTAGCCCCTGCTGCTTCAAACTCAGGTACTAATTTCTGTAATGCACCTAGCTCAAAGTTACAATAAGGACACCACCCGCCACGATAAAAATTCAACACGACCAAAGACTCTGGTAAAGACATCGTTTCATTGTTTTGATTTGGCAAACTAAACGCAGGAACTTTATCGCCTGTCTTTAGCGTTTGTTTATCTATTTCTGTAGCAACTAAATCAACCGTAGCTTGATTCATAATAGCTAATTTATCCGCAGGAACTTTTTCAGCCTTAATGACTTCATATGCCGCGATTGCATCTTTTAGTGTACTCATATCGATTTTCTCTTATAATTGAAAGGTCATTCAAGAATGAGAGTAAGATATATTGAATGATCATTCAAGTATTATTCATGAATATCTTACAACTAAATTTAAATGGAAAGATGACGAGAAAATAATGGCCAGAACAATTGAATTTAATCGCGAGCAAGTTCTAGAAAATGCTATGCATACCTTTTGGCAAAAAGGCTATTCGCAAACGAGTATTCCAAATTTGGTCTCCTCTACTAAATTAAATCCAGGCAGTATTTATGCTGCTTTTGATTCTAAGGAAGGCCTTTTTCTAGAAACTATGGAATTTTATGGCAATCGTTCTTTAGCGACATTAAAACAATTCATGATAGAAGCTGAGTCACCCTTAAAAGGAATCGAAAACTTCTTTCAAGCACTTATCAATAAAACCGAGGATAAGAATGATAAAGGCTGTTTAATCGTCAATACTTTATTGGAAATGTCATCTCATAATCCCATCATTCAAAATCACGCTAATATGCAATTAAAAGCGGTTGAAACAGAATTGTGTAATGTCTTAGAAGAGGCCAAAACATTAGGAGAAATATCTTCTAATGCTAACCCAAAAACCTTAGCAAAATATCTAATGGTAAATATTTGGGGTTTAAGGGTATTAGCAAAAACAGGTACTATGACTGAGACTATCAATCAACAAACGCAATCTAAAAACGAAGTGTTAAAGCAGATTTTAAGTGCTTTAACATAAATAAATATACGTTAGCTAATTTCGGTTATTTCAATATATGAAAACCCTCGACACACTTTTCAAAACCCTACCTCAACGTGGCAAAGTAACATGGATAGGCGTTCGTCCAGAACGACGTGCCGAAATGTTAGTGGTCGATGCGGTTGAAGCTAAAACAGCAAATGGACTTACAGGTGACCGCTATGCAGGACGAACAGGTACTCGCCAAGTAACAATAATCCAAACCGAACATTTGCCCGTCATAGCATCCACACTTGGAATGGAATCGGTAGACCCTGCACTGTTGCGCAGAAATATCTGCGTCAGTGGCATCAACCTTCTGGCACTCAAAGACAAACATTTCCAAATTGGTGATGTAGTTTTAGAATACACTGGCCTTTGTCATCCTTGTTCCTTTATGGAAGAGACCTTCGGTGATGGCGGTTACAATGCTGTTCGTGGTCATGGAGGAATTAACGCGAGAGTGATTAAATCTGGAGTGATTAAAATGGGTGATGAAGTTAGTGCTATTTTAGAAAATTAAAAGACCCCCCTACCTTATGCATATCTCTTAAGAACCGATGTAGCATTTATATAAACGGTGTAGCTTTTTAGTAAACATCAATTAGAATAAGAGCCAATTCCATTGACGATTATTTATAACAATGAAAAGCTTATCAATGAACATCAAATCTGTTTGCCAACTATCAATCCTACCTTTACTCCTTTCTATCGCAGGTTGCGGTGGAGGTGGCGGTAATAACCCAACAGGCATTACTCCAGTTGATTGTACAATCGACGGACAAAACGAATTTGTATATGGTGTTATGCAGGATCTTTATCTTTATGCCGATCAATTACCTGTAGTCAATCCAAGCGGTTATAGTTCTCCTAGAGCATTACTGGATGATCTCATTGTTTCACCTGATCGCTTTAGTTTCATTGCCGACCAACAAACCCGAGAAGAGTTTTTCGATGAGGGTACCTATAACGGAATTGGTTTTTCGTTTAAAAATATTGAAGATGTTGATGGCGATTATTACACCGTAACCTTTGTCTATGATGATTCGTCAGCAGGCCGTAATGGCTTAAAACGTAGTGATCAAATTATTGCGATCGAGGACGTAACAGTTAACCAAATTAATACCGATGGCGGCTTACCCAAGTTTCTCAGTAACTATAGCGACGATGATTCACTCACTTTTACCTTACGTTCATCAGCGACTGAAACAACGGATTTAGAAATGAATAAGGGACTGGTTAAAATCAATACTGTGCTTAAAACTGAAGTCATAACAACGAATACCCTTAAGGTAGGTTACTTAGCTTTTACCAGTTTCCTTGAACCTAGCAAAATCGAATTACAAACAGCATTTAAAACCTTACAACAGCAAAACATTGATGAGTTAGTCTTAGACCTTCGTTACAACGGCGGAGGTAGAGTTGATACTGCGCAAATACTTGCGTCCTATATCGCAGGTGATAACGCAGTTGGCGCTAATGCCGCTAAGCTTCTTTATAATGATAAGAATAGTGATTTAGATGATGCCTTTCCTTTTCTATCTTTAAGCGAATCGGTTGACCTAGACAGACTATATGTATTAACACTAGGAGGAACTTGTTCTGCTAGTGAATT
>CALISP010000013.1 GCA_938041705.1 uncultured Cocleimonas sp.
GTTACTTGATAATTCAAAGAGTCATTATTAGCATCGCTAGCGCTTAATACTAAACTGACAGATGACCCACTACCGACAGAAACCTGTTGATTGTTTGCAACTGGAGCGATGTTTGTATTACTTGTGCCAGAAAACTGATAACGGAATGAGCCAGTATCAGGATAAAGATCTGTTCCACTGCCATTGAAAGCTGCATTACTTCCTACAAAGACCAGTCTCATTTCACTTGGATTTCCAATCAAAGACCGAGGGAAACGCATTTCTAAATTACTACCAGAGTAACTTAGGGCCGCACTATCAACTACTGACCAACTCCAATTGCTGCCAGAACCTGTATAACGCTCAATCACATCACCACTGATTATATAATCTGCGCCAATGCCTGCAGTATTTTGGTAACCTGTTGAAGCATTATTATCGGTGTCAAAATATATAGCCCAGCCCCAAGGAACATACGAACCCGAGTTGTTACTTGAATCTATATTTTGTCTATTTTGATAATTAATAAATACATTTTGCGGACTATGTGCAATTGATGCTCTAAGCCAGTCAATTTGGTTATTTGCTCCACTTGTATCATCAGGATCATTTGAATAATAATCCAGACCTGACCAATCGTTTACTGAACCATTTACAGTAATTGCCATATTAGAAACTTCATTAGAGAAAATCCCTGTTGGCGCTGTAATCGGCCAAGAAAATGAAGTGCTGACGCTTGTTGTCGCATCACTAGCTGTAACACTTACATTATTATTCCCAACCGAGTTAGGAGTACCTGAAATCAATCCGCTATTGCTATTTATTGCTAATCCAGCAGGTAGATTCGAAGCTGTGTATGTCAAGGTGTCATTATCTGAATCACTTGCTTGAATCGCTAAATTTACACTAACACCTGTATTGCCAGATTGGTTACCCGGGCTTGTAATCGTTGGAGGGTTATTGGTATTAACCGCAACCACCGTCCAACTAAACTGTGTAGATCTACTTGCAGTCCCATCAGATACATTCACTGTAACATTAAAGTTACCTGCTGAATTAGCAGTCCCTGTAATACGACCTGAATTAGAATTAATTTGTAATCCTGTTGGCAAACCAGTAGCACTAAAACTTAGACTATCGCCATCAACATCACTGGCTTGAATTGCTAAATTTACAGACGTATTTTGTGCTGTATTTTGGTTTGAAGGATTAGATATTGTCGGTGGTGTATTAATTGGAGCAGTAACTAGTGGATTTGAAGCATGCCAATCTCTTGGTACAACTTTAATATGACTCCAATGTGCATCCATATGAGGAATATCTTCATTACGAGGCATATGGTAAAAAGTAGTCCCTGGCCAAACAACAATATCTCCATTGACTAAACTTTCACCATTAGTAAATTCTGCTAAGTTTTTACCACCTGTTACATTATGTGATGCAAATTTTTCTGTATCTCTTTGCTTAGTAACATAAAAATCATTTTGCGTGAAAGGCTCACTTGATGGGCCAATATCTTGATGACCCGACTCATTTATCAAAATATCATAAGACATGCCATGTCCATTGGCGTTATTCAAACTTTTATCACGCACTCTCCAATGACGTAAGGTCGTTGGATTTACCTTACGAGATACTTCTGAGTTGAAAGTACTAATAGTGCGCTGGCGTTTACCATTGACTAAAGCAAAGTTAATCTCTTCAACAACATCATCATTACCGGTATTGTTTAGATCAAAATCTAATTTCCAATAAAAATTATGCAGATGTGCGATACCCGTTTGGTTATTACTTAAAGGCCATCCGCGACTTTGATTCGATCCAAAACGTTGTAAAGCACCGGTCGCACCTATTGCAGGTTCAATCGATCCATCATCTTTAAAACGCCAGCGTGAAATATAATAATAAGCACCTACTGGAGAGACGCTAAACAAACTTAAACTATTACCTGAATCAGTGTTACTTCCACTTTTATAAGCGAACTGCTCTTTATGGGTTTGTTGGCAAAGCACATTTTTAGTTCCGAACTGCAAAAGACTGCCGCTAGGACATTCATCTGCATTAATATTCAGCATATTATTGCCGCCAATACCATAATCAGAAATATCATGGTATCTAGCACCATTATCATCATAAGGAACATGAATTTGAGCAACTGCTGCAAAATTCAAAATCATGCGACGCACGCCATCTTTCGGTTTGTAAAAAACATGATGGAAAATTATACCTTCGCGTTGACGATGTTCCCAACACATATCCCATGAAGATCCATTTGGCAGGATTTTATTTATGTAATATTGGTCACTACAAAATTCAGCTGCCTGTAGTTCTGACACAGGAGCGAATAATGCTGGCATCATCAGAGCAATTGTCAAAAACAAGCGTTGTAAAACACGATTCTTTATTATTTTCATAGCGTACATATTTCAGTTCTATTTTGGTTTGGCTTAATTTTTATAAACTATTCGTTGAAGTCCAATCACGTGGCAACAGAATAAAATGACTCCATTGAACAGCAGCAGGCGAGAAATCTTCATCACGTGGTAATGTGTGATGTACTAACCGATACCAAGCCACAACATCTTTAGCATTAATGTTATCGCCATTTACAAACTGACTAACATTTGAAGCACAATTATTTGTTGGATTTTGCACCGCAAAACGCTCACAGGCTTTATATTCTGTCATATAAACATCATTTTTTAGCCAAGCAGAATTACTATTACCTTTGCTTTGCTGGGCATAATTCAGCATCACCATCTCATACGAAATCGCTTGATTAGCTGCATTTGTAACGCTTTGATCTTTTACTCTCCAAAACTTTTTATCTGCAGGCGTAAAAGATGCGGCCAGCTCACTCGAAATAGTTTGCACTTGCTTTGTTTTAGTTAAACGATCACTTGAAGGCACGCTTTTAATTTGTTCAATGATATCGTTGCCATTGTCATTGGCAATATCAAAATCCATTCGCCAAAAATAGTGATCTGTAAAACCTGTAGCAATTCGATTTTGTGCGGTTACTTGCCAACCATTTGCGGCATTTGATGTAGTCTTATTGAATTGACCCGTTAAACCAGAGGCAACCTCTATGGTGCCATTCTCTAAAAATGACCATTTGATAATAAACTCACGGGCATTAATATTTGATGCACTAAAAAGGTCTAATTTACTACCTTGTCGACGCGTACTATTTCGATAACGGTATATATATCCATTTGCTTTTGTCACTTCGCAGAGGACATCACGCCCTGCATTGCTTCGCAATTGGCCACCTTCACACATTGAAGATGTTAATGTTTGTAAATTACTTCCACCTAACCCAAATTGTGTAACCAAAAATTCAGTTGCTGATCCATCATCATATTCAGTTTGAATCTGAGAAAGACTTGCTTCACCTAATACTCTACGTCTGGTTTTATTGCGTGGCTTATAATGCACATCGCTTAAGACCACACCTTCTTCATCGCGAACTTCCCAACACATATCCCACGCAGCGCCAGATGAAAACGTTTTGCTGATGGTATTGCCTGCTGGACAAGAACTTGTATTAGGTCTTGCTTGTGCAACACTAGTCCAAGACAAAACAGCTATTGAAACTAGCGCTAAACTAGCTTTAATAATGTTCTTGTTAGTGCTCTGTATTTTTATATTTAATGAATTCATATTAAAAACCGATTCTTTGCGTAACCACGCCTTCAGATAAATTAACAATCGGGCTAATTTCGAACACGATGTTTTCATGGGTATAGAGCATCAACTGAGCACAACGATGAATCCCACACTGCTTACTTGCCTCATTTACACGGTTTGGCAAACTATCAGCAAGGAATGTAAATGCTTTTATATTTAACTCTGATGTATTTGTTAGTTCACGAGAACTAATTCGACGGAATTCATCTTCTAGAATCGCACGCTCATCTTCATCTTCGAAAACAATTTCTTTTGCGCGTTTTAATTCATTCTCGGTAAGTGGTAATTGCACACCTTGTTTGCGCTCAGAACGAATCACTTCTGATGTATTTAAATCAACAAGTGATTCGATAAGTTCATTACTTGCATAATCATATATAAAGACATCAGCACGACGTTGATTTTTTGGCGCACCCTTCTCTTCGTTTCTTTCGATTAGTAATACTTCTTGGGAATTACTAGTAATCGAACTCAAATCAGCATCAATACCTCGAGCGGCTAGTTTTGGCCCTGCTGTTAATGACGAAGCTTTCGACACTTCATCAAGGGATAGTGGATCATTTCCGTGAGAAGAACTCTGTGCATTAGCAATGGATGCCGTCAAAGCGACAAATAATAGGCTAGAAACAGGTAATCCTTTCAAAGACAATATTTTTTTTAAAATCATAGGTAGCTCAATAATTTATTTTTAATTATGGATATATTTTAAACTAGTTGATGAATCAATAGTATGTTGATAGTCATACTGTTACTGCCTTTAATCTGATTTATCGTATCCACTCTTATTAGCAGAGCTGTAGCGCTTGTCAGTTCATTGTTACTAACTCATTTACAAAAGATTACGTTTTAGAAGGTCCCCCCCTTACTTTTGAGTAGTTTTTACATTCACCTTAAATACAACTGAAACGAAACAAAAGTTTCTTGGTTTAGTACTTAGACATATTAAATAACTACGAAAACATAGCAAAAGTAGGGGGGTGTCTTTTTTATCTGAATAAATGTTTTAAAACACTAATTTTGAGCTCATTTAGTAATAACAGCATGCATTTTTATATACTGTTAAAATGAGTACATCTGAAATTGGAATATGGTTATGTCAAAACCACTTTTATTTGCAACCCTTGGGGCTTTAACTGGCTTAATTGTCTCGCAAATCTCATCGCATATAGACATTAAGAATATTGAAGTTGGATTATTTGCTCTTTGTTTATTGATCACTAGTTTCACTCTTCTTTGGGATAAGGTTTCACGTTCATCCTTGATAAAGTTTTTAGCCGTTTTAACTATTATTTTAATGGGAATGACTGCTTACTACTTTTATCAGGGTTACCATATGCTTCGTCGAAACGGTATCACACCCATATTCATTATTGGGCTCATTCAGGTGACCGTTATTTGCACCACTCTTTTTCAATCATGGAAAACCAGTAAACCTCATTATAGTTACGAAGATCTTTTCGAAAATGCTTGGAACAACCATTTCTTTTATATATTTAGTGGTCTACTAACCGGCGCATTTTTATTAATTTTAGCACTTGGTA
>CALISP010000014.1 GCA_938041705.1 uncultured Cocleimonas sp.
ACTGTAGTAGTTACTACACAATAGTATTAAGCTGGATTTTCTATATCCACAAACTCACACAGCAATCCAAACTTTGCCGCTACATGCTCTCCTAATGCCATAGCACCATAACGTTCTGTTGCATGATGTCCTGCCGCAATATAATGCACACCCATTTCTCTAGCTACATGAACAGTATGTTCAGATACTTCTCCACTGATATAAGCATCTACTCCAGCTTCAGCTGCTTTATGAATCCAGTTCTGAGCACCACCAGTACACCATGCCACTCTTCTAATTGCATGATCACCACCACTAATTAACATAGGCTTTCGGGCTAATGACTTTTCTATATTTTCACCCAACTTTTCAAGACTTATATACTCAGGTAAACGCCCATAATTACCAACACCTTGTTTATCCATAACATCTTCAACTTGGATATCCAAACGTTTAGCTAACTGCGCATTATTACCTAACTCAGGATGTGCATCCAAAGGTAAGTGGTAAGCCAATAAACTAATGTCATGGTCCATTAGCAATTTCATGCGCTTGTATTTCATACCAACAATACGTGGGTCCTCTTTACCCCAAAACCAGCCATGATGTACCAAAATAACATCTGCTTCTTTTTCAATTGCCGCTTCAATAAGTGTCTGTGTTGCCGATACTCCGGTAATTATTTTTCTAATATCTGTTTTACCCTGAACCTGTAATCCATTAGGGGCATAATCATCAAAAGCTTTGCTCTCAAGTAAGCCGTCAATATAATTTGTTATTGTTAATATTGATTCCATAGTTACTTTTTCCGTTTAAATAAAACACCTAAGATTAGAATTGATCCCACAAGTATAATAATAAGCCAATTACCCCAACGCACATAAGGTGTTGAGCCCTTCATTAGCTGTACGTCATGAGTGATAATACTTTGAGAGTATATTGGCGCGGTTGCTAAAACTTTTCCTTTCTCATCGATAATTCCAGCTGGCCCATTGGTTGTAGAACGAACCATATAACGCCCCATTTCAAGAGAACGCATTCTCGAAATCTGCATGTGTTGATAAGGCTCAAATGAACCAGTAAACCAACCATCATGCGTGACATTAATTAATAAATCAGCTTCAGGAAGCCCAGAAATCATTTCTGCGCCAAATGCACCTTCATAACAAATAGTCATTTGAGCAACATAATCATTAATTTTCAAGATACCATTACCTTGTCCCTTTGCGACATTATCGTAAGGTAATTGAATCCATTTATTGAGCCAACGCAAATATTTCAACAGCGGTGTATATTCACCAAAAGGAACTAAGTGCCTTTTTGAATAAATAGAACGATTATCAGCAGTAATGGCGAGTACACTATTCTCAACACCCTGCGTGTCATTTAAATAAAACCCACCCATTAAAATAGCTTTATTTGTACCTTTTAGGGATTTTTGCAATGGCACAATAACTGAATCCATATGCCTATCAAAGGAATCAAATAACGCAGTTTCAGGCCAAACGATCAAATCACTATCGTGGCTTTTACGAGTCATTTCATTATATAAATCGATAGATGACAATAAGCTTGAAGGTTTAAGTTTAACCTCCTGAGGGATATTGGACTGCAGTACACTTACTGTTATAGGCTTACCTTTTTTCTCAGTCCAACTTATTTGCGATAAAGCAAAACAAGCACCAACCAATAATACGATAATAAATGCTGATAAGATTCTGACTGAGGCACCTAATTGCTCTTCAACAAAAGCTCTATTACTAACCATTTGAGTTATTGGGTCTGACTTAATGTGCACTGCCCGTCTTACTGAGTTTCCCAAATAAAAACTCAATAAAGCGCCAGAGATCAATGTACAAATTAAGCTAACTCCCAGCACTCCAGTAATTGGAGCTATAGATGAAAAGAGTGAATCTATTTGTGAGTTACCCAAAAACAACCAAGGAAAGCCTGTTAAAAACCAAGTTCTAATCCATTCAGTGATAACCCATGAAGCTGGAAAAAATAACAACAACCGTAAAAATAAAGAATGATGACGAAATAATGAGGCGATAAGTCCAAATAGACCTGTGCTAAACAGAGCAACAAAAGCGACAAACAAGGAGGTACCTAATATGGCTACGACTATGTGAGCTTGAGCATAGAAATATAAGCTATAAAAAGGCCAAGATGTCCCTAAACCAAAAAAACCAAGACCATAAACCCAACCCAACTTGAAATATTGGGTTTTACTTTGTGCTTTAGTTAATGAGTAAAAAAGTACAGCAGGACATAACCAAGCGATCGGATAAAGCTTAAATGGCGCAAAAGCAAATACTGTCAATGCACCTGCAATTAAAACCGTTAAATATAACCACCTTGAGAGGCGTGTCGGGATGTTTGCAGCATAATCCATAAGTGTGGAAACTTAAATTTAACTAAAAAATTAATGAGTTTAAAAAACTCAATAAGAATGGCTTTAACAAAGATAACATCATTAAGCATCAATCTTATGTACTTCAAGCAGTTGGACTTTTCTACCGTCACTGCGTAATACTTTAAACTGGAATGGCCTAAGTATAACTTCTTCACCTTGCTGAGGAATTTTCCCTGCTTTTTGAGATACTAGACCACCAATTGTGTCATATCCCTTAGCAGTCATATCGCAACTAAAGTATTCATTAAACTCTTCAATTTCTGTTTTTGCTTGGACTGTATAGCGACCATCGCTTTGGGCGCGAATATTATGTTTTTCATCCACGTCATCGTGCTCATCATCAATATCACCAACAATTTGCTCTAATACATCTTCAATAGTAACTAAACCAGATGTACCAGAATATTCATCGACAACGATAGCCATATGATTTCTACTATTTCTAAATTGGCTTAAAAGTGTATTCAATTGCTGACTTTCTGGCACGAAAGATGGATGTCGAATAATATCATCAATATCGAATGAATCTTCGTTACCAACATATTTAAGAAGGTCCTTAGCTAATAAGATACCTTCAACATCATCCTTATCATCATCAAAAACTGGATAACGTGAGTGACCTGCATCCAGAACAACCTTAAGAATATCGTGAAAACTATCATTAACCTGTAAAAAACGAATATTCGCACGTGGGATCATAATGTCGCGAACTTGAAGTTTGTCGACCTGCATTACCCCTTCCAACATACTAAGAGATTCAATCGCAATTATATTATTTTTTTGTGACTGCCGTATCTCATCAATCAATTCTTCATGATTGTGCACACTGGTGTCCATGTTGCTTCTAATCCACTTTTGCCACCAAGGACGTTTGTTTTTACTATTTGTATCTGAAGTATTCATGGTCGTTAGTTTGCATAAGGATTCACGAATCCTAATTGCTCCAATATTTGTATTTCTAAGGCTTCCATTTCAAGTGCTTCTTTATCATCAATATGATCAAAACCTTGTAAATGTAATATGCCATGTATGATCAAGTGCGCCCAATGAGAAACAACTGACTTAGACTGCTCAGCCGCTTCCACTTGTAATAGTGATTCACAAATAACCAAATCACCCAAGTAACTCTTTTGTTCATTTAATTCGATGATTTGCTCTTCATTTATATCTTGATCTAACTCTGTAACACCAAACATAAACTCAGGCACTTCATTTGGAAAAGAAAGCACATTTGTTGGTCCTTGTTTTTGACGATAAGTATTATTTAAATCAGCACTTTCTTCACTATCAACAATCCTAATCAAAACTGACAAACTATTATCAAAAGCTTTGTGATGAGATTGATTTTGAATAGCTGATTCACACCAAACTTTCATTTCCGACAACAACGGTAAGTTCGCAGATTTAATTGGATTTTGTATATCGAGTTTAACGCTGAGCGAGTTAATAGTTTCCATCGATTGTTACTTTTTATCTGGCCTATTGTCTAACTTAGTTTCATGTTGCTCATACAAATCAACAATACGTTGCACCAAAGTGTGCCTAACGACGTCTTTTGACTCAAAAAAAGCAAACCGAATTTCTTTAATACCCTGCAAAATACCAATGATATGCTTTAGGCCTGACATCTGACTACTAGGTAAATCAACTTGAGTAATATCGCCTGTTACCACTGCAGTTGACCCAAAACCCAATCTAGTAAGAAACATCTTCATTTGTTCTTTAGTGGTGTTCTGTGCCTCGTCCATAATAATAAATGAGTCATTCAATGTTCGTCCACGCATATATGCCAATGGCGCAACTTCGATGACATTTTTTTCGATTAATTTATCAACTTTTTCAAATCCTAACATTTCATACAAAGCATCGTACATAGGACGAAGATACGGATCGACTTTCTGAGACAAATCACCGGGTAAGAAACCCAGCTTTTCTCCGGCTTCCACAGCGGGACGTACCAATATAATCCGTCTAACTTCATCTCTTTCAAGAGCTTCAACGGCACAAGCGACAGCCAAATAGGTTTTACCTGTTCCAGCTGGTCCAATTCCAAAAGTTAAATCATGAGTTTGTACGCCACGAATATAGTAATTCTGATTTGGACCTCTACCTCTAATTAAACCTTTACGAGTATGAATACTCACAGGTGCACTTTCGTCATCAACAGAAGTGTCAATCACCCGCTTTTCATCAATAACATGATTACTTTCTTGTAAATACAAATGTATATTTTCAGGTGCTAATTGCTCTGTAACAGTAGTTTTATAGAGTTCTTGCAACAGATTAATCGTTTTCTGCGCCGCTAAGGGTAAACCTGTAATTTGAAATTGAAACCCACGATTACTGATTTCAACATCGAAATGCTTTTCGAGTTGGCGAAGATGTTGATCAAATTGACCACATAAATTTGTAAGACGGACATTATCTTCAGGTTCAAGAAGTAGCGTTAATGAATGACGATTAGAGTCAGTAGCAGCTTTGGAGCCGCCTGCAGGTTTAACTGCTTTTGAGGTTTTCAAATGTTGTCGTACTTCCTTTTAAGTAGCAATTTATTAAGAGATAATTAATTCTAGCATGAAATATTCAACCGATGCTTGAAATAAGCGTATTGCCAAAACATAACC
>CALISP010000015.1 GCA_938041705.1 uncultured Cocleimonas sp.
AATATATCTCACGTCTACCATCCCACGAGAAAGATACATCACGAATTTTTACTAAAGAATTTGACACTGCAATCAGTCCGCAAATAGTCCAAGATAATTTAAGGCGCAAATAATACGTTTGTTTAGTATTTAATGCTAGAAATGCCTGAATAATAAGATAAAAAAGAAACCCCCATACTTTTTGAATAACAATATGTTTTAATGGTCTGAAAACGTAATTGACATTTATGCATGGTTCATGTTTTTAATCATACTAAATAAAACCATACACTTTGAGTTATTTAACTACTTCCAAACATATTTTTTGATTCAACATTAATAACAATTAGCATTTGTATTTAATAATACAAAGTTGGCATTTACGATGAGCTAAGAATACTCATACGGATAAGCCTTCCCTTTGGATCTTAAAATATTTTGCATAAATTATAAACGGTGACATTCATCACAGAAGCTAAACCCTAAGCACATTAGAATATCTCTAACGAACATCAAAAAGGAGATATACAATCATGGAATTATCATTAGCAGAAATTACAGAAACAATCGGTGTCTTAGGTTTTGTGTTTTATATGCTGTCATATTTTTTATTATTGATTGGTAAGATAGCTGGGACTGATAATAGTTACATTCTGATGAATTTTATTGCTGCTAGTTGTGTATTAGTTAGTTTAATTCATAATTTTAATCTTGCTTCTGCCTTAATTCAAACTTTCTGGATAGTGATTAGTGTTGTGGGTTTAGTTCGTTATAATTTCTTACTAAAATCAACCTCTAAACCAATGATTCACGTTGATACAGTTTAATCTCAGAAAACACATCATCAGCCTTTTTCAAACGTTTAACTCGATGAAATAATACCTTTGCTTCTGGGTAATGTCTTTGCAAAAAGACTAACCATTGTTTACATCGATTACTCACAAACATGGGATGATGGTTTTTACTATTTTGTAAATATTTGACTATCATTTCAAGTGTTATCCACCAGTCCATTACATGGTGCTCTTCGCCATTAATTTCCGCTTTTATTTTTGCTGCTATGTCAGGAGAAGTTAGCGCGCTTCGACCGAGCATAATGTCTTCACAACCACTATCTATTTGAGCTTTTTTAGCATCCTCTAAATTCCAAATTTCTCCGTTGATAACGACAGGGATTGGCGCTTTTTCAGATACTTTTTTCACCGCAGCCCAATACGCAGGTGGTGTATACCTATCTTCGCGTGTACGTGCATGGATACACAACTCGTCTGCATTGGCTCTGAAGACATTATCGGTTATTTCATCTAAAGCATCGTGATTACTAAAACCTAAACGAATCTTAGCGGTTACAGGAATACTCGGGTCCACAGCGTCTCGGACGGCTGCAACTATATGATAAATGCGCTCAGGTTCACGTAATAAAGCCGAACCACCATCACTTCGATTGACTGTTTTTGAAGGGCAACCAAAATTAAGGTCTATTCCTAATGGTGATAAATTCTGTGCTTGGACTGCATTCATCGCTAACACTTTAGGATTACTACCCAGGAGTTGTAAAAAGACTGGAGTGCCAGCAGAAGTTCTGCCACCCTGTTCTAATTCGGGAGCAAAACGAGTGAATACTCTCTCTGGTAATAATTGATCAGTGACACGAACAAACTCTGTAACGCAACGATCGTAACCACCTACACGAGTTAGCACATCACGCATTTCGTGATCAACTACACCTTCCATTGGGGCTAAAAAAATACGCACACAGACCACTGCAATTGAATAAAAAAACAGAATTATAGGTGTTTATTAATATTTAGATAGTTGTAAAGAGATACCCCCTACTTTTAGGGAGTTTTATACATCAGATAATAACTTGATAAAACCTAAGTCATATCAAGTAAGCTAATTATGTTGATTTGGATCAACGAAGTGACAACTTGTGCCTGCAAGTTCACTTAATATATTTACCTTATTTATAGTGACCTGCCTATGATCGACCGAAATAACATCTTGTTTAATTAATTTTCCAATTATTCGGCTTACCGTTTCTAATGCAAGTCCGAGATAATTTGCAATATCTGTCCGCGTCATGGGTAATACAAATTGAGTTGTTAATCCCTTACCTAATGACTCTCTAACGGATAAACTCAATAGAAACGTTGCAATTTTCTCATCAGCATTTTTTTGGTTTAGCATCAACATCAATTCGTGATTATGTGTGATTTCTTGACTCATAATTTTGAATAATTGTTGACGAAGACCATCAATCTTTGAATTAAGGTTATCCAATTTATCATAAGGAATAGCACAAAGATGTGAAGGTACTAGCGTTTCAGAAAAACCAACATGAGAGCCAGTGTTGATACCTTCTAAACCAACTATTTCACCAGGCAAATGAAATCCAGTAATTTGCTCTTCACCAGAATCAGAGATTGAATAAGATTTCAAATAGCCTGATCGAATTGCATATATATGAGTGAATTTATCTCCAATTGAATAGACCTTTGTTCCTTTTTCCAACAGCTTATTTCGCTGAATAATATTATCTAAGCGATCAATATCTGAATGCGATAACATCATCGGCAAACAAAAGCCCTTTAAACTACAGGTACTGCATTTAATAAAGTTACTATTATGAGGTAAAGACATAGATCTCTGGTGATTATTAATATGATTCAATTGTAACTGAAAATACTGATTAGAATTCAAATGTTTGATCTAGGTTAAACTTTGATTTTAAACCCAACTTTATACTTCTCTCATCAAGCCGCTGAGCAATCTAATGAGAGACACTAATGCAAAGTTATTACAATGATAAGGTCGTAAGACAATTCACCTTTATGACCATTTTTTGGGGTATTGTCGGAATGTTGGTTGGTGTCGTGATTGCCGCGCAATTATGGATTCCAGGTCTCAATTTTGATGTCCCTTGGCTTACTTACAGTCGTCTCCGACCTCTTCATACCAATGCCGTGATTTTTGCTTTTGGAGGGTCAGCCCTTATCGGAACCTCATTATATGTGGTGCAACGCACGTGTAGTGTCCGATTAATTTCAGATAAGTTGGCAGCACTAGTATTCTGGGGATGGCAACTAGTCATTGTGTTAGCGGTTATTACCCTTCCACTTGGAATTACACAAAGTAAAGAATATGCAGAACTAGAATGGCCAATAGATATTCTTATTGCTGTAGTGTGGATTGCTTATGCAATTCTGTTTTTTGGCACAATAGGTAAACGTAAAATTAAGCATGTGTACGTTGCTAATTGGTTTTATGGCGCATTTATACTCACTATTGCTTTATTGCATATTGTCAATAACCTCGCTTTACCAGTCTCTCTTACCAAGTCTTATCCTATTTATACAGGAGCAGTAGATGCAATGGTGCAATGGTGGTATGGGCATAATGCAGTTGGCTTTTTCTTAACAGCTGGTTTTTTAGGAATGATGTATTACTTTATTCCTAAGCACGTGGGTCGTCCTATATATTCCTATCGTTTATCTATTGTTCACTTTTGGGCTTTAATTTCTATCTACATGTGGGCAGGCCCACATCATCTCCACTACACCGCTTTACCAAACTGGATTCAATCTTTGGGTATGGTTTTCTCGATTATTTTATTAGCACCCAGTTGGGGTGGAATGATCAACGGAATTATGACTCTGTCAGGAGCATGGGATAGATTATATAAAGATCCCATCGTAAAAATGATGGTCGTCGCTTTATCCTTTTATGGAATGAGTACCTTCGAAGGTCCGTTAATGGCAATCAAAACAGTCAATGCACTTTCGCACTATACAGATTGGACTATCGGACATGTACATTCTGGTGCTTTAGGTTGGGTCGCTATGATGACTATTTCTTCAATGTACGTGTTACTACCTCGCCTATACGGCAAAAAAGAAATGTATAGCACTGCCCTGATAAATGTTCATTTCTGGTTGGCCACAATAGGTATTTTAGTTTATGCCGTATCAATGTGGATAGCAGGAGTGATGCAAGGATTGATGTGGAGAACGTTTAATACTTTACCTGAAGATGGCACATTGAAATACACCTTCATAGAGAGTATTGCGGCAACCAAACCTTATTACGCATTTAGACTTTTGGGTGGACTTTTATTCTTATCAGGAATGCTCATCATGGCATACAACGTCTATAAAACAGTTAAAAAGCAACAACCAGCTAATGCCTTAATTCCTCAAGCAAAGACAGCATAAGGCTGATTAGGAGAACTCTATGGAACATCAAACTTTAGAAAAAAATATCAATCTGATGGCTGTATTTATTGTGCTTGTAATCAGTGTCGCTGGAATCATTCAAATAGTCCCGTTAATGACACAAAAAGAGGTTCGTGAACCAGCTGAAGGCATTAAACCATACACACCTTTGCAGTTAGCTGGTCGCGATGTCTATGTCAGCGAAGGTTGTTATAACTGTCACTCACAAATGATAAGACCGTTTAGAAGTGAAGTTGAGCGATATGGACCCTACTCTGTTGCAGGAGAATCTGTTTATGACCGTCCACATCAATGGGGTTCTAAACGAACAGGACCTGACCTAGCAAGAGTGGGTGGGCGTTATTCTGATGATTGGCATAGAGTTCACTTATTGAATCCTCGTAACCTCGTCCCTGAATCAAATATGCCAGGTTACCCTTGGCTAGCAGAAAATACTTTAGACCCTGAATTAATGAAGAAAAAAATTAAAGCATTACAAATGTTAGGCGACCCCTATTCTGATGAAGTATTCGACACTATTGAAAAAGATTTTGCGGATAAGACAGAAATGGATGCTTTGATTATTTATCTACAAAATATGGGAACAAATAGAACAGGACGTAAACGTAATGATTAGAGGAGCTAAAAATGAGCATTGATAACTTAATCAGTGGCGCTGTATTAGTAGCATTACTATTTGGTTTTTTAGGCATGGTGTTCTGGGCCTATAGTAAAAAAAGACACGATGACTTCGAATTTATGGGTCGTTTACCTTTAGATGATGACAATACACCTAGTGTGGCAAGTGATAAATCAGAGGAGAGGTATCCTAATGTTAAATGATGGGATGTTAAGTAATGGTTGGCATTGGTTAGTCGTTATAGGGTCTATCGCAAACATTTTAGCTTGCTGGTGGTTATTACGTTGGTCAGCAAAAACTAAAGTCAAAAGCAATGACGATAACACCACAGGTCATATTTGGGATGAAGACATTACTGAACTTAATAACCCTCTTCCACGGTGGTGGCTTGGATTGTTCTACGGTTCTATTCTTTTTGCTCTTGGCTATCTAGTCTTATACCCGGGTCTAGGTAATTATAAAGGCACCCTTGGTTGGAGCCAAGAATCACAATTGGTGGAAGATACTACAAGAGTTGAATCAAAGATCGCAGAAACACAAAAATTCTGGAATGACTACAGTACTGAAGATTTACTGAGTAATCGATCCGTATTGAAAACTGGTAAGCGTATTTTTGCGAATAACTGTGCAATGTGTCATGGGTCAGGCGGTCAGGGTGCAATAGGTTACCCCAACTTAACTGATAAAGATTGGCAATGGGGTCATGGTTTCGATCAACTTGTAGATATTATCACTAATGGGCGAACCGCAAGGGGCATGATGGCTTGGAAAGACTCCCTAGGTGGAGAGCAAGGAGTAAAAGATGTAGCCGCTTATGTTCGCAAACTTGGTGGTTTAGAACATGACGAAAAAGAAGCTGAAGTGGGAATGACCCTATACAACAAAACATGTATTGGTTGTCATGGACCTACAGGAGCAGGCTTACAAGCATTGGGCGCACCAAAACTATCTGATGAGTATTGGTTATATGGCAGCGATTTAGATTCTCTCTATGAGACCATTGCAAATGGTCGTAGTGGACAAATGCCTGCACAAAAAGATTTACTTAATAGCTACAGAATACGTGCAGTCGTTGCTTATGTGATGAGTTTATCTAAAAAAAATGAAGAAGATAATAAGCAAGCCAATGTAAAAGAAAGTAGCAACTAAAATGTCAAATACAACTGACAATAACTCCAACATTAACTCTGTTGCATGGTCACTTAAAAAAAGAACCATTGCTCGAGTGTTATGGCTTTCATTTTTATGCGCAGCAATCGGATTTTTTATTATTTTTGGCTTGATAGATCCTGGCTCGCTGAACTTAGCATTTTCTTTGCCGTATTCACTTTCACGAGAACTTGGGTATGGACTAGGATTTATTTTCTTATTTTTCATCTGCCTACTAACTTCCTCTCTGACAGCATGGATGATATCCAGTACAGAAAATAAAAAGCCAAATACTTCGAGTAAATTCGAGCAATAAACATGTCTACTCATGAAATCAATGTTGATTCTCTATATCGCAAAGAAGCCAAAGTACAACCACGTTCGGTAACGGGACTATTTGCTCGCTTACGTGTCCTCTCAGTGTTTGTTTTACTCGGTTTATTCTATCTTCTACCATGGATTCAATGGGGTAAAAACCAAATCATATTATTTGATTTACCCGCTCGAAAGTTTCATGTATTTGGATTAACTTTCTGGCCACAAGATTTTATTTTCTTGGCAATGTTACTTATCATTGCTGGTCTTTCACTCTTTTTCTTTACAGCTCTAGCTGGACGTCTTTGGTGTGGATTTGCTTGCCCACAAACAGTATGGACAGAAGTTTTTATGCTAGTTGAAAAATGGGTAGAGGGTGATCGACTTCAACGTCTCAAGCTTGACAGAAGTCCTTGGACGACTAATAAGATATTTAAAAAAGGCCTCAAACAGTTCTTATGGATTGTCCTAGCACTCTGGACAGGTTTTACCTTCGTTGGTTTTTTTAGCCCTATTCGCGAACTAGCTGTTGAACTAATTACACTCTCCATAAGTGGTTGGGCCTTATTTTGGATCTTGTTTTATGGATTTGCAACTTATGGCAATGCAGGCATCTTACGAGAACAAGTCTGTAAATACATGTGTCCCTATGCCCGCTTTCAAGGTGCAATGTTCGATGAAGATACCTTGGTTATTACCTATGATAAAAATCGTGGTGAACCTCGTGGATCACGAAAGCGTAAGAGTGATCCAAAAGAACAAGGTCTCGGCTCATGTATTGACTGTACTTTGTGCGTACAAGTGTGTCCCACTGGTATTGATATTCGAGAAGGCCTTCAGTACGAATGTATTGCTTGTGCAGCTTGTATTGATGTTTGCGATGATGTCATGGAAAAAATGGATTATCCAAAGGGCTTAATCCGTTACACCACAGATAACAAAATGGCAGGAAAAAGCAGTAAAATTTTACGTCCTAGAATCCTAATATACGGGACATTACTTAGCCTTTTAATTATCGGTCTCAGTTATTCCATTGCTACACGTGAGCTCGTCTTAGCTAAATTTATCCATGATAGAAATGGACTTTTTACAAAACTAAACGATGGAAGTATTGAAAATGCTTACTCTTTACGTCTGGTGAATAAAACAGATCTACCCCATCAGTTTAAAGTAATTGATCTAAGTCCTAACTATTTAAAGATAGATAATGACATTTTCCAATTAGGCCCAGGTGAAAATAATCTGTTTCCTGTGCGTTTGCACAAAAATCCCTCGACTGGAATAGAAAAGGTAGTAGAAAAAGTAACATTAAGCATTCAGGCAGTTGATGATCCAAAGATTATAACCACCTTAGAAGCTAAGTTTTTATCACCTAGCAAATGAATAAATGTAAAAAACTAATTCAAATCAATCGACAAGGTTTTGTAATGAATAACCATATAAACACAACTTCTATAAATTCAAACGACATAGCTTTAAAAAACATGGCTTGGTACAAAGTTCCAATAATGTGGTTTATGATTTTCATGCTAGGTTTTACCGTCATATCGGGTGTGTATCTATTTTTCCTAGCCCACGATAATAATGACTCTATTGTAACTGAAAGCGGTTACGCGCCATTAAACAAGAAGCAAGCCGTTCCCTATAAAACTAATCATAATTAAGAGTTTAGCTTTTAAACCATGACTCAAGCATGTTTTCATTGTGGCGATATTGTTGATCAAAACGTTGGATCTTCGGGAGCAGTTGAACCTGTTTATCAAATTGAATATAAAAATCAAAATCACGTCGTATGTTGCATAGGTTGTAAGGCGGTTGCTGAATTTATAATCAGCTCTGAACAATCAAGTAATTATTATGATCTTCGTGAAAACTCAGCTACTAAAGTAGAATCAGAATGTATTGAAGAAGTTACTCAATGGGAGTTTTATGATGATAAGCCTGAGTTTTGGGGTGAAATAAAACTATTAGATGAACAAAGCGCAATATCAACAAATCCAGCTATTTCAACAACTCCAAAAAACAATGAAAGAGAACTTTATCTAGATATTAATGGTATTCACTGTAGTGCCTGCAGCTGGCTGATACGGACAAAGTTACAAAATTTATCTGGTGTCCAAGTCAAAAGTATCGATGCCTCAACAGGAGTTGCAGTTGTACTATGGAAACCTGACAACCTAAAATTTAGCGCCATTTTAAAGACCATTACACTACTCGGTTATCGACCTAGTCTTCTCGGTGAAAAAATTAATGACGATGAAGAACGTAACCGTGAACTAAAACGTTTAGTCGTTGCTGGTTTAGGTATGATGCAAGTCATGATGTATTCGGTAGCTTTGTATGCTGGCGAATGGGAAGGTATGGATCCAATCTATACCAAATTCTTAACATGGGTAAGCCTATTTGTCACAACGCCTGTATTATTTTATTCAGGTCTACCCTTTCTTAAAAATGCATTAATTAGCATCAAAAATTTTACTGCACATATGGATATCCCTATCGCATTAGCGATATCTCTGGCGTATACCTTAAGTTGTATTAATTTTTTTCGTGATCAAGGTTCTGTGTATTTTGAATCAGTCGTCATGTTTATATTTTTCATCTCTATTGCGCGATTTATTCAGCATCGTTTGCAATATAAAAACATGAAAACACAACAAGCTATATCTCGTATGTTACCCAATTTCGTTAATCTGGTAATTAATAGAAACGAATCCAACTTTGTGCAAGAACCTAGCCCGAAGTCAGAAACAGAACAAACGCTTAAAAATAAACAAGTACCCCTATCTGTAGTAAAAGTAGATCAAGAACTCTCTATTGCAACCGGTGAAATAATACCTGTAGATGCTATTTTGTTATCTGAACAGGCTAATATTGAAGAATCCTTACTGACAGGTGAGTCTGATTTAATCAGCAAGATTAAAGGTGAAAAACTCTCTGCCGGTTGCATTAACTCTGCCCACGCAATAATAATAAAAACGACAACAACCTCACAAAATTCTAGCTTATCTGTATTAGGACGAAGATTAGCTACCAACAATTTAACTAAGAATGATTTCCAGATACGTTTGGCTCATTTTGCCAGTATTTTTGTGGTATCTGTTTTAGGTCTAGCCGTATTAACCCTTTTATTTTGGGCACGTGAAGGACAATTTGAAAAAGGCTTAGAAACCGCTTTAGCGGTGTTAGTGATTAGCTGCCCTTGTGCATTATCATTAGCCATTCCTGCTTCCTTGGCCGCTTTATCACACAGCTTACATCGCCAAGGAATGCATGTTATGAACTCGGATGCTTTAATTCAATTCAGCCATGCAAAAACTATATTATTTGATAAAACGGGTACGTTAACCAAGTTGAGTTTACCAAATGATCAGATTCAGGTAGTGAGTGAAAATGGGGTTTTTGATGATAATAAGACTGTCAATATTGATCCTCAAGAACATTACTTAGCAATAATCTCTGCGCTTGAGAAAAATTCAATTCACCCAGTTGCAAAAGTATTTCATTCTTTTCAAACATCTTACGTAGTTACTAATTTCAAGGAAGAGAAAGGTAAAGGCGTTTCAGGTATTGTTAATAATATTGAATATATTTTCGCTAAAACATCATATCTGAAAGCATTAGGAGTCCAGTTTCGTAACTCCGAACAAAACAAGCGACTACATCTCGTAAGAAAACGTAACAATGATTATGAATTGCTCGCCAACATTCAACTAGATCAAAATTTACGTCCAAATACCAAAACTACGATTGAAGCATTACAAAATAATGGTCTGAATATTCAAATTATCAGTGGAGATCATGCTGACTCAGTTGAAGAAATAGCATCAAAACTTAACATAAAGCAGTTTTTAAGCGAGCAGAGTTCAGAGCAAAAATTTAACTACATCAAACAATTACAAAAACAAGGATTAGTGGCAGCAGTGGGTGATGGAATAAATGATGCTGAGGTATTAAACAAAGCGAATATTTCAATATCATTTACCAATGCCACGCATATTGCTCAAGCTTCAGCTGATGTATTGCTCAGTGGTCAATCATTAGCACCAGTTCAACAACTCTACATAGCCTGTAAAAAATTAAACAGCATTGTTAAGACCAATATTATTTGGGCTATTAGTTATAATGTTATTTTTATTCCATTAGCGGCAATGGGCTATATACAACCCTGGATGGCAGCATTAGGCATGTCTCTCAGTTCACTTTTCGTGGTAATAAATGCTAGTCGTTTAAGCAAGGTAAAAATACTCAATCAAGAGAGCCAAGATTCTGAATTACTAGATAGTGAAATCCAAAATCAGAATCAGAATCACATATTCATGGAGAAAGTCACATGAAGATGATCTTCGTTTTAATCATCCTAGCTTTAATTTTATTGTGTGTTGCCATTGTTGTGTTTTTTTGGGCCGTCAAACAAAGACAATTTGATGATCTAGATGTCCATGCTTATAGTGTTTTAACGGAAGATAACTTTGAAAACATTAGCACTATTGATTGTCCAAATACTGTCGAATCTACAAGCAAGACTCCTGAGTAGACACGTTGAGTTTATTAACACTGACATTCGCAGCATTCATCGCAGGCATCCTAGGTAGCATTCATTGTATAGGGATGTGTGGAGGAATAGCGTGTAGCGTGGGATATGTTAATGGTAATGAAAATAGAAGTAATAAGAATAAAAACAATGAATATCAAATAACCTTTGTTACAAAAATAACATCACCATTTTTAAATACATTGAAATTCAATTTTGGACGTATCCTAAGTTACTCCATTCTCGGTGCTCTTTTCGCCACTATTGGTCATCATATAATTCATCTTAGCGAATCACGCGCAATACTCAGTGTTTTTAGATACTTTTCAGCATTGTTGATAGCACTCATTGGGTTTAAGTATCTTTTTGATTTAATGATTATCGATTATTTAGAAAAAGGTGGATATAGAGCTTGGTCATGGCTTAAACAAAAACTCAACATCAATCAATATCTCTCAAATTCAAGCATGATCCCTCTGGGAATGGTTTGGGGCTTACTACCCTGTGGACTTATTTATACGATGCTAATCACTGCATCCTCAGCAGGAACGGTCTGGGGAGGATCTTTAATTATGTTCGCGTTTGGCATGGGAACCCTGCCCGCCATGTTAAGCATCAGCTCAATAGCTAAAACATTGAAAGAAAGTGCTAATAATCAGTGGATGAAAACCCTATTTGGAATTGCTCTATTATTGCTTGCCTTATTATTAGTCATTCTAGAAATTAATACTGCACCTAATGATATATGTCATAGCGTATGACAATAAAGACACCCCCTACTTTTAGGCTGTTTTTGTATAACGATACTCAAAGCTATTATTATTTAGACTGCAATTATTTGGAAGAGAAGACAGTATTAATAATTAGATAACACCCTCTATATTTATAAAGACATCAAAATTCGCAAACTATTTTGTGAAGCTTTGTAGGAAAAAAGGCTAATTTATACTATCTTAAATTATACAAACGTTTTAAAGCACACTGTTTATCCTCTAAATTAAGAAGGTTCTAATGAATACTGTAAGTACGATACTCAAAACGAAAGGTAATATTATTTTCACTGCATCGTCTGATACACAGGTTATGGAAGCCTTGAGAATGATGGACGAAAAAGGTATTGGTGCATTAATTATTTTTGAAGATGATGAAATAAAAGGTCTTTTTACGGAAGGCGATTATATTCGTCGGGTATTACTCGAAGGCTTAGATATCAATAAAACCCTAGTCGATGATGTTATGACGAAAGATGTACTAACAATCGACCCCAAAAAAACCGTAAACGAAACGATGCAACTAATGATAGATAAAGATATTCGTTATTTACCCGTATTAGAAGATGGCGCACTGCTTGGAGTTATTTCAGTGGGCGACTGTATTAAAAAGGTCATTGCTGAACAAGAAGAGCTTATCGGACACCTTGAGCATTATATTCAGGGTTAACATTACTTCCATTTACATTTCACAAGAGATTGATTAGTAGTGAACGATAAGTTTAGTTATCAAGCTACCCTCCAAGGTCGGAATATTTCGTTACGTCCTCTTTTAAAGAGTGATTTTGATGAACTGTTTTCTTGTGCTTCAGATAAGCAAATTTGGGCAGGTCATCCCCATCCTACTAGATACAAACTATCTGAATTTCGTACTTACTTTCAAACGGCAATGGATTCCAATAACTGTCTCGTCATAACCGACAATAATTCAGGAAATATTATTGGCTCAAGTAGATATTACGTATCAAAAACAATTCCTGATGATATTTCAATTGGTTTCACCTTTCTTGTTAGAAAATATTGGGGTGGAAAAACCAATCTCGAACTTAAAGAAATAATGCTTGATTATGCTTTTAAGAATTTTAATACTGTCTGGTTTCATGTTGGAGCTAAAAATATCAGATCTCAAAAAGCAACGCTTAAAATAGGTTCCATTTTCAGTCATGAAGAGACTTTGGATATCTCTGGTAAAAATGAGTCTTGGTTTTGTTATAAAATTAATAAGGAACAATGGCTCACATTACATAATACTTAACAGTAAATAAGACACCCCCCTACTTTTAACTATTATCTATGCGACTTCACCTTCCCTTCCGCTTAGTATTTAAAGAACAATACTTTTGTCTCGATGAAGCTCAGTTCTATTTTGTTGTTTAAAAACATAACGAGAACTAATCCAGGCCTCGGTGGTATTCAATCTATGTATTGTAGATATGTTCATAGAACTAAGGTAAAGCTAGGTTGTTTTCAACAGCAGACTTCCCAATACAGTAACAAATCTGTAATATTTGCGGTTTTATACAATCAATAATATAACTGAGTAATACTATGGGTCGAGCATACCAAAACCGTAAAGATTCAATGGCTAAAACGTCTGATATGAAGGCTAAGATATATAGCCGTTATGGACGTGAAATATATGTCTCGGCTAAATCTGGAGGCTCAGACCCAGATGGAAACTTAAGTTTACGAGCTTTAATTGATCGTGCTAAAAAAGATCAAGTTCCTACTCATGTTATCGACAAAGCAATTGAAAAGTCACAAGGTGTTGGTGGTGAAGATTTTGCCCCTGCATTATATGAAGGTTTTGGTCCTGCAGGAAGCATGGTATTAGTTGAATGTTTGACTGATAACCCAAATAGAACCTTCGGTGATGTTCGTCAATGTTTTACTAAATCAAAATGTAAATTGGGAACACCTGGTACGGTAAATCACTTATTTGATCACTCAGCTATCTTTGTATTTAAAGGCTCTGATGAAGAATCAGTTTTAGATGCTTTGATGGAAGCTGATGTTGATGTTTCGGATATTGAAGATGAAGATGGCATGATTTCAGTGTTCACCCCAAATACAGAATACTTTAAAGCTAAAACAGCCCTTTGGGAGTTACTCGGTAAAGACTTTGAATTTGAAGTAGATGAAATTCAATACCTCGCACAAAACTCTGCTCCATTAGCGGGTGAAGACCTTGAACAATTTGAGAAGCTACTTGAACTGTTAGATGATAATGATGATGTTCAGAATGTTTACCACAGTGTTGATATGTAAATATTTTTAGTATTAGTGGTATGAAAAATAAAAAAGCAGCTTAAAGCTGCTTTTTTATTTTCCAAAACTTATGAATACATTCACTTAAATATTTTACTTCGATAAGCGATTAACCCAAAAAGAAGCACCACCAGCTACGCCGACGGGCATAACAAAGAAGTTAACTATTGGTATCATCATAAGAACCGTTAAAACGCCTCCAAAGCCTAAAGCAGCAGAGCGATGCTTGCGAAGAATAGAAAGTTCATCTTTAACAAATAACTGATGATTACCCATAGAGAAATCTGTGTATTGGAGTGATAACATCCAAGCACCATAAACAGCCCAAGCAAATGGAGCGATAAAATTCACACCAGGTATCACAGTAATTATAAGTAAAATCGGCAGCCATTTTAATGAGTACATAGCTTTACTCACTTCACTTCCAACTGCTTTTCCAGCATTCCTTAAATTTTCTTTTATTCCTTTAAATTCAGGAATATCTTGTCCATTTAGTTTTTGCTCAACTCTCTCTGCCAATAATGAATTAAAAGGTGATGCAATGAGATTGGCGATTAAAGTAAAACTGTAAAAAACAGCAATTAAAATTAACACAGAAAATATCGGCCATAATAACCATTCAACCCATGACAACCAATTGGGCAACCATCCCAACATCTTCGCCATAAAAGTTTCAAATTGTGATTTAGCCAACCAAATACCTAAACTAAATACGCCTATATTGACTAGTAAAGGGATAACTACAAAAGGCCGTATACCTTTTTGTGTAATGAGAGAAAAGCCACTGAAGGCGTAACCAATACCCTTAAAAAAACCTGTAAACATACCGAAAACCCTGCTTCTTTTATTTTACGAAGCACACAGTATCACTTAAAGGAAATCATTCAAACTGAAGCTGTTTAATAATTAATATACGTGCTTCACCGATAGAATATATTTTATGTTCGGTACCTTCATTCCCAAAAAAAACATCACCTGAATTTAGCTTAATGATTATAACTTGATGCTCTTTTCTATAATGCATATTGACCATCCCATTAAGTACTGCAAAAATCTCATCATCATTATCGTGCCAATGACAGGATTCATTAGTGATGAATAGATCTACGGATCTGACATTGATAGTAGATGAATATAAGTCATGCCAGATTTTAGATAACTTGTTACTGTTTATTTTTCGCATATGTTCACAAGCTATTAAAGCTAAAAAGATACACTGGTATTACTTTATCTTTTAAGGTTCTCGGCATCGGCAACATCATGTCATTTATAGTTTTCATCATAAATACCTAAAGCGTTAATTTAAGGACGAACTTATTCATTCTTAATATTCGTTTTGATAAAAATGTCCATAGCAAAACGGAATTTTTTTATTTTAATTTTTTAACTACTTACTTATTGCATTAAATAAAACGGTAAAGATGTTATTGGTCTATCATTTATTCATAGACCATACACTAATTAAGCACTAGATGGGTTTCTATATAAATTGTCTGCTTGACTAACCTACTGCAATTGTTAGTTGTATCATTCACTACCCGCTTTTTCTATGACTAAAATGCGTGCTGCGCCAACAGGATGAGCCACATGTTCTGTCCCTATTCCCGCGTAAAAGATGTCACCCGTATTTAGTTCAGCTGTTCGTGTTTCGTCATTTTCCTTGTAATGCATGTTGACCACACCATCAAGAACAGCAAACACTTCATCTCCATCATTAATGTGCCATTTGTAGGGCTTATCTGTCCAATGCAATCGGATACTAGTGCCATTCATATTGGCTATATCAAGAGCAGCCCATGCTTTATCAGCAGTGAAATCCTTACTCTTGATTATCTTGTGATTAGGCTGATTGTTGTTAGTCATAAGCTGTAAATTTTACTTTCCTTTTAAACTAGAATAATACGCTGATATATCTGTAATATCCTCGCCTGTTAAACCTGATGCCATTGGTGACATCATGGAGTTTTCACGATCTTCATTACGATATGCTTTAAGAGCAATCTCTAAATATTCCGCATGTTGACCTGCTAGATTTGGAAACATACCTGCCCCACTTATACCTTCCATATCATGACAACCAGCGCAACTTGTCGTCTTTTCTTTGCCCGCTGCTGCATCAGCCGCTATTACTGGTATTTGTTGTTATCGTAACGATAGTTAAAACTAGAATAGAGTTAAACGTTAATAGTGCTTTTTTCATTATAAATCTCTGTGTAAAATTTAATTATTTAAGCAAAAATTTGCTTTCCAAATTCATCAAACACGTCTTTAGAAGAAAAAGTCCTTAGCTTTAATAATTTAATCCTTAACTTATAGGTTTCTCTAAAACATATATGGATTCTTTTAACTCATCCACTCGACTGTCTAACATTTCTAAAGCGTCTCGAATACCACGGTTATAAAAATACGCACCTACTTCTTCCGAGAAAAAATCTAATAAAAACTCAGCATCAAAGTTACCGATTTCTTGATCCAGTTCTTCTTTTAAATACATTTTAATCTTTGGAACTAATAGCTCTTTTTCTTCTTTGCTAAACACTATTGGTGATGTCATAACTGCCTTCTAATATAAAGTGCCATAAAGTGGGGGTGGGGTGTTATTTATTGACTGGTTTAAATACAATGTCAGTACTTGCAGGGTAATCCATTAGTTTTCCAACAGGCCTAATAGGTCGTGAAACAAAATTTCCACCACAGTTTGGACAGACACCTTTAAGCACATTATCGACACAGTCTTTACAAAAGGAACATTCGAAAGTACAAATCATTGCTTCAGTAGATTCAGGGGGTAATAATTTATTACAGTTTTCACAACTAGGTTTTAAAACTAGCATTTATCTCTCCTTTCTTTAATTAAAGACGTTAATAAATTTCTGATAACGTAATTGATAAAATATTAATTTACTCTTTTGATAAGAGCTATTTACGTTCTAATTTTGGTTTATAAAAAACGATAATATTACCAATAAGTGCTAACACTAAACCCACGATAGCCAATGGTGTGAAAACATAACCTTCAACTATGGTTGATATACTCAAAGCTACAATGGGAAATAATACCGTCGCATAAGCCGTTTTATTTGCGCCAATACTGGCAATTAAACTGAGGTAGGCAGCAAACGCAATAATACTTCCAGGCACAATAAGATAGGCTAAAGACCATAGATATTTAGGATTATTATCGAAACTAAAGTCACCCACAAATATCAGATTAACTATAAACATTAGGAGTGCCCCATATAGCATTCCCCATGCTGTAGCCGTTGCTAAAGGGAGCTTATGTTTATTGTGTCGTACCGTAAGCATATTGCCTGAGGAAAACAAATAGGTGCCTATAATTGCTAAGGCCACTCCAAGTAAGCGCGAGTCTGATTCGTTCGTTAAAGCGTCACTAAAATCCTTGTAAAACAATATAGTAATACCTAAAACTCCTATGATAGCGCCTATTACTGTATTTCTACTGGGTACTACTTTATGCCAAAGTCGATTATTTATGACATTAAAAATAGTCGCCATGGAAAATATCACCGACAACAAACCACTTTCTACTCCTAGATCACTTGCGATATAGAAAAAATAAAAGTTAAAACAGAATAAACATGCGCCTTGAAATAGACAAAATAAGTGATCTATTGGTCTTATCGGGTGTAATCGCTTTGTCAAAAGCAAAAACGCAAACATCAAAATTGCAGCTCCAAAAAAGCGATAAAATACTGAGTTTTCAACAGGAACTACACCTGTCTGAAATTTAATCGCAATCCAAGTTGTTCCCCATACAAACACAATGAGTATGTAGAAAAGAGCATTTTTCATTTATTGTTTCTCATATTTTGATGTGCATTAAACCCAGTGTGACAGTGTAATCTTCATTGATCGTACATTATTCTAATATTGTTCTAATGTCGTTTTTATATTGTCATTTTATAAGGTATTTAAAATCGCACAATTGGCTTAAAAGCCATATTGAGTTAATATCAAGCCATGAGTCAAAATAAACATCAGATCAAAAAGGTAGCGATTTTAGCTTATCCCGAACTTTGTACTTTTGAATTTGGTTGTGCGATAGAAATGTTTGCATTAGAACGATTAGAAATTCCAATATGTTTTTCAACAGATGTTATTGCTACCCAGGCAGCACCTTTAAAAGCATTGGGAGGTTTTTTAATACAAACTGACCAGGTTTTTTCAGCTACACCAAACGATGATTTTTTTAAACATTACGATATGGTAGTCATTGGAGGTTGGACTGGTAACAATGTTCAAGCATCAGAAGACCTACTAGAAGCTTTACGCCACTTTTATAAGTCTGGTGGAACATTGGTAGCTTTTTGTGGAGGTGCTTTTGTTCTAGCGCAAACTGGCTTGTTAGACGATAAAACAGCGACAACACATTGGATGTATGGAGAAGAATTTAAACGACAATTCCCACAAATCCAATTTCAAGAAAATGTTTTATACACTGAAGAAAATAGAATCTATACCTCAGCAGGAAGCGCTGCTGCTTTAGACTTAGGTTTACATCTTATCCGTAAATATTTTGGTGCTGCCATAGCTAATCAAATTGCAAAGCGATTAGTCATTTCTCCACAACGCGAAGGTGGTCAAGCGCAATATGCATCTGCAATATCAAATCCAGATAAACCCAATCATCTAAATAAAAGTATCCAATGGGCAAATGACAATATAGACAAACCTATATCAATCAATGATATGGCTGAAAAAGCCTGTTTATCACGTCGAAGTTTTGATAGACATTTTCGCAGTAGTTTAGGAAAAAGCCCTAAAGAATGGTTAATTCAACAACGTATTAATCTGGCGCGTGAGTTTCTAGAAAGTTCACATGTTGATATGGAACAAATAGCAATGAAGACGGGCTTTGGTTCTGCGATGAATCTTCGTCATCACTTCAGTCAAGTTTTAGGAGTATCACCCACTCATTATCGTAATCAATTCATACAGAACTAATTGTATTTTTAACACCCCCCCACTTTTTATATATTTCTCATATGTTTAACAAGTTAGACTCAATAGAAGTAGAGGTAGTAATATGAAAGCAAGCTTTTGGCATCAACGATGGGAATTAGGCGAAATCGCCTTTCATGAACAAGAAGCGAATCACCTACTTGTTCATCACTTAGGTAAGTTAAATCTAGTAAAAGGGTCACGAATATTTCTCCCCTTGTGCGGAAAAACTACGGATATTGCTTACTTAATGAGCCATGGTTATTGTGTAACTGGTGTGGAATTAAGTGAAATTGCTATTCAAGAGCTATTCCATAACCTTGAGATTATTCCAACTATTTCAGTGATAAACCAACTAAAGCATTATCACGCTGAAGGAATTGATATTTTTGTAGGGGACTTTTTTGATTTAAACGAGAATATTCTTGGAAAAACTGATGCCATTTACGACCGTGCAGCATTGGTAGCTCTGCCTTTAGAAATGCGAAAGTCGTATACACAACATTTAACTAAAATCACCAATAATGCTGCTCAGCTATTGATTTGTTTTGAATATAATCAAGCCATAATGGATGGCCCTCCTTTTTCAATTAGTCCTGATGAGATAAGACAACACTATGAAAATATTTATTCAATAGATAGTGTTGAGAAAAAAGAAATTATCGGAGGATTAAAAAAGAAAGCGGAAGCCAAAGAATGTGCGTGGGTTTTAAACACTCATTAAACAAGAGTGAGTCAGATATTAATTTAAATACTAGGCCCAATATCTAAACGGCTTCCATCGTTGAATCTTGAGAAACGAAAACGCTTAAGATCGTGCTCACTTTTCTCATTACAAGCTATTTGCGAAACAATTCTGCCAAATGCTGGGCCGATTCCGAAGCCATGACCACTCATTCCTGTCGCTACAATTAAACCTTCTAATGAAGGAGCTCTATCAACAATCGGTAGCATATCAGGCATTGCGTCAATCATCCCTGCCCATGCATTGAGTATTTTAGGCTCCCCTATTTGTGGAAACCTTTCAGCAAAGCGCTGTTGCATAACTTTAATTTTTTTAACAGGAGGTGTTGGATCCAGTACCCGCATTTTTTCAAAAGGAGATATTTCATTAGATTGCCACTTTCGTTGGGTATTCCAAGCATCAGGGGAGTCTTTAATTTGTGACAACATTAGTTTTAATTCGTGTCGACTTTGGAATCCAGTTTTTAACCATTTTGACAATAAGCGAAAAGAATCAGGCCCAATGAAATGTTCTTCAAAGTCGGTTAACGCCAATGTATAACCACCATCATTCCGACGTCTATACGCTAAACCTTCATCAGCAGTATTGTTTATTGCTACTTCAGCCATAGGTGCCGTTCTGGCGACACTTGCCCTTACAGAAAGTTGTGGAATACTAATGCCATGTTTGCGTAAGAATAACGATGACCAAGCACCACCCGTAAGTACGACTTGCGAAGCTTTTATGTTGCCAGCTTCTGTCACAACGCCCGTTATCTGACCTGCTTGAATATCTAATTCGCGAACTGCGCAGTCTTCACGAATAATGACACCTTCACTATGCGCTAATTCAGCTACAGCAGGAACCGCTTGCCATGGTTCTGCTCTGGCATCGCTCGAGGTATAAACACCACCGTACCAAAAATCTTGTTTAGAAGAATCACGTTGAAGATGTTTACTTAGCTTATCTTTAGAAACCGCAATTGTATTTAGACCATGATCATTAGCAGTTTGGATCCACGCTTCGCATTGTTCTTGGGCCGATTCGGTTTGTGATAGATACATAACACCTTGGCGCGTAAATCCTGTTCGTCCTTTTACTTCTTTATCAAAAGATTCCCAGAGTTGACTGGCTTCCATCATGATTGGTAATTCAGCAGGATCGCGACCATGTTGTCGAATCCATCCCCAATTTCGTGATGATTGCTCGCCTGCTATGCGTCCTTTTTCTAGAACAACCACCTTGAGACCTTTGCGACTCATATTAAGTGCAGCAAAGACACCATTGACACCACCACCAATGATTACAACATCAACCTCATCAGGTAGGTCGTCATTGAATTTTATGGGCGTGTGTATGGAAATCATTAAACTGAGTATAACTAATATTAAAAGACACCCCCCTACTTTTAAGTGATATTACGTTTTAGCTTTTTTGAACGTAAAGAGAACTTATGCAGAGCTAGGAAATTTTCTAATGATTAAGAATAGATAGGCATCTTTGGTAATGCTCGACGACTCAAATACTCAGCACCATTTTCAGTGATAACAATATTCTCCTCATGAACCATAAGTTTACCAGGGGCAAATTCCATTCCTGGTTCGAGAGTCATTACTGTCCCTACTTCAAATACTTCATCATCCCATCGTGTGTTTGAAGGTGGTTCTGTGAGCTGCAAACCTAAGCCATGACCATAGCGACCAACAGAATCACCCAAAGCACCTGCTTTTTGTAATACGTCATTCATCGCATGGAATAGATCTGCAGGTGTATTTCCTGGCTTTGCTGCCAAGAAACCTTGTTCAGTGGCTTCCCAGACTGCTTCATAAGCATCATGTGCACTTTGATCTACTTTGCCGAAGCCATAGTTGCGATCAAAATCACAATAGTAGCCATCGAAAGTACAGCCAGTATCTAATATCAACACATCTCCTTCACCAATTTTACGAGGGCCAGCAGGTGAAATTATATCGCTATATCCTCCTTGATCAGCACCACCGACTAAGAATGCAACATCATCAACACCTTCAGTTAAGCATTGAATCTTAAACGCACGAAATACTTCGGCATCCGTCATTCCAGGATGTACAAACTCAAATAATCGTTCAAAAACAGATGAAACTGTTTGAGCCACGTAACGTAATTTTTCAATTTCATTGGGTGATTTCACCATGCGTTGACGACGCATAATAACCGTAGCATCGACAAACTCGACCTGTTTGTCATGATTACTCAGATTAACTTTTAGCTGTTCTAAATCACACAAAGGCATTCGCATATGAGCTTCACGCCCTGAACTGATGCCAATATTTGTAAAACCTGAGGCTGCTTTCGCTCGTTCTACAGATTCAACTAACGCTTCAGTCAAAAGACTAATGCCGTCATCAGTAGGATGTGGAGATGACCAATTACGGATATCTGTCATCCAGCCTTTTGACATGCATTCCACACCTATAGTTGGAATAACAGCAATAGGCAAACCTTCACTGGGTAATACTAAATACCAAGGTCGTGTTGGACTTTGCCAAAACTGAGTGAGATAACCAGTGTAATAATTAATATCATGTTCAGTGGTCAATAAAATGGCTGCGAGTTGTTGTTCACGCATTTTGCTTTGTACGACTGCAAAACGTTTTTCGAATTCTGCGTTATCAAAACCACGCTTTGGTTGAATTAAACTAGTCATTGTTTTTCCTTTATCAGTGCCATTATCAGCGCTATTGTATTCATCTACACAATATTCCTTTTTCAGCGCCAAGAGTTAACCCGACTTGACGTGCCATATGCCAAGCTAAAACTTGATTGCTCGATAATGCCACTTTGCCCGTTTGCTTTTCAATTTCAGGAATTACATGCGCACATTTCATATTAGTACAAGAGACAAATACCGCTTCAACTTGTGGATTAGCTTTAACTAAATTGACCGCATCTCTTAGGATTGACTCAGGTGAAATTCTTCCTACAAAACGGTCTTCTGCTTCATCATAACTTGCTGAAGCACTTACGTTAATTCCAGCTTCAACAAAGTGATTTATCATTTCACCACAAACCTGTTCACTATAAGGTCCAAGGTAAGCCACATTATTCGCACCCACAGCATCAAAAGCTGCCAATGCAGAACGCAATGGATTGGACACTGATTTACTAGGACGCGTTTCCGAAATTAATGCTGCGATTTTATCGCCACCAATATGTAATGAGCCTGAAGTACAACCATAACCCACTGAGTCAAACTCAGTCTCTATTGGAAACAAAGACATAGTTTTACCAATGTGTCCTTCCATTTGCTTTAACGTTTCAGCAGTTACTTCGTTTTCAAATGGAATACGATTGACCATTAAGCTTACTGGCTGATCGTTATAGTAATAGCGAAACTCATCTTCAATTGTGACATCAGACTGCAACACAATTAAGCCAAGATACTTGGTGTAATCCCGAGCGAGTAATTCGTAGTTAATTTTATCCATTATTAATTGCCTTTATAATTTATCAACGTTATCTCAATATAATCGTAGTTCAAATTTGAGATCAACCAACAATTTCTTTATATAAATCAGGATCAGTTGCACCTTCAGTACCTAGAAGCAAAACAACTGAGTTCTTATCAATATTTGCTGATTCTGCAAGCTCAGGATTATCAATCATAGTCTTTAAGGTTATTAAGCCTGATGCCGAACACTCACCGCCTACAATATTAGGCCGCTCACCTTCAGATTTTGCTAAATAGCGCATCATTGGCTTTACACCTTCATCGCCTACGGTCAGCACATGACTAGCTCCATGACGTAATATCGGCCATGCTAGTTCAGAAACCTCTCCACAAGAAAGTCCGGCCATTAAGGTTTCATCCACAATGTCGACTAAAAATATTTCATCGCGTTGCATACTTTCTAATACACAGTCAGACATATACGATTCCATAATGATGACTTCTGGCAAGTCTTCACGCCAATGCTTCCAAAAGTAAGCAACTAAAGCACCTGCCATACCACCACAACCTGCTGGTAAAATGATATGTGTGAGCTTCTCTTTAAGTGCTTCCAATTGCTCAATAACTTCAGCGGCTAAAACCGTATAACCTGCCATAATTTGTGTTGGTATTTCGGTATAACCTTCCCATGAAGTATCGGATACAATTTGCCAACCATTCGCTTCAGCCATCTTTATACATTCAGCAATCGAATCGTCATAGTTACCCTCAACACGATGCACGGTTGCGCCATTTGCTGCTAATATTTTTGCACGACCTTCACTAACGCCAGCGTGGATAAATATATGACATGGAATATTCTTTTGTTGTGCTCCCCAAGAAACTGAACGTCCGTGATTTCCATCAGTAGCAGTACATACTGTTAATGGAGACTCGTCCCCAGCTGCTTCGCGAGCTTCTAGTACATGCTGTACTGCATATGCGCCACCTAATGCTTTAAATGCACCTAAGTTCAAACGGGTAGACTCATCCTTATAAAAAACTTTAGCAACACCCATTTGTTTTGCAAAGTCATCTAATGAAATCAAATCTGTCTGTTTATAGTCTGGCCATTGTGTAATAGATTCAAATGCTTTTTCGCATTTCCCTTCTGGAAAAAGCGCATCAGCAACTTTGCTCATTGTGTTGTCTTGCTTTGGGTTCTTATAATAGTTGCTGTATGAATATTTCATTTGATTCTCCGTATAACAAGTGAAAAACACCTCAAAAGTGGGTGGGTGTCTTCTCTATGTATTTTAAATGACATTTTATGAATGATGACAAAAGTATACCAAAGCATCTTGATGTATAATCATCAGCCTTACTTAATTAATGATTATTTTCAATCTAATTTAATGGAATCATGATCTATGAATATTGATAAAGCAGATATTATCATCATCAATGCCTTACAACAAAATGCAAAGATTGGTATTGAAAATTTGTCAGAAATGACCTCTCTCTCTACTGCTTCAGTACAACGAAGACTCAAAGCTTTACGTGATAGTGGAATTATTTTACGTGAGGTTGCCATTGTAGACCCTAGTAAAGTAGGTCAATTAATGAGCTTTATTGTATTGGTCGAATTAGAAAGAGAAAGACGCGATCAGATAGATATATTTGTTCGTAGAGTATTAAAGGAGCCCCAAGTCCAACAATGCTATTACGTGACTGGAGATGCAGATTTTTGTTTAATTTGTACTGCTAAAGATATGAATGATTTTGAAGAATTAACTCAACGGTTATTTTTTGAAGATGCGAACGTGCGTCGCTTTAGAACTTCGGTTGTTATGGGGCGAAAGAAAGTGAGTATGGAAATTTATCTTAAAGAAGCCATTTGAAAACTTGCTTAAAAGCTTATTTCAAAACATTACTTCAAAAAAATCTAAACCAACGGCTCTTGTTGTGTTGCGCAGTGAATACTCCCTCCGCCACTAGCAATGCCGTTGATAGCAATTTGTACAATCTTACGATCAGGGAATACCTTGGCTAATTTATCTTTGGCTTCCTTATCAGCTTTTTTATCACCAAACTTCTGCATAATAACCGCCCCATTACATACGTAATAACCAACATAACCTGCAGCGAAATCTTTAGTGCCAAACTTTTCAGTTATCTCCCACGGTGTATCCAATATGATTAATTCAAAAGGCTTTTCATCCGCATCAGTCGCTTTACTTAAGGTATCTATATTGTCTCGTGTTATCTGATAATCATAAGACGATTTATCGGTATCACGACTGACAACAACGACACCTGGACGAACAAAACGCGCATAAAAATCGGTATGCCCATCGGTGATATCTTTACCCTTAATGCCTTTTAACCAGATGATTTTTTCTAGACCTAATAAGCGTTTTAACTCTCCTTCAACAAGTTCCTTACTTTTCCCCGGATTACGATTATCATTCAGAATACAGCTTTCCGTCATAATAGCTGTACCTTGGCCATCAAGCTCAAAACACCCTCCCTCTAATACTAAATTAGAACTAATACTCCTAACATTTGCCAGTTTTGTTACAAAACCGGCTACTTTTTCGTCTAAAGCATATTCTTGATCTTCCCCCCAGCCATTAAAATTGAAATTGATTGCGGCCTTCTCAGAATTGTCATTGATAACAAATGCGGGGCCTGTGTCGCGCATCCATAAATCATTTAATTCGAACGGAATTAAATCAATTGGGTATTTGTGGTTATTTAATCCACCTAATAATTCTTCCACCAATGTAAAATCTTTTTTTCTAACAAGAATTGATAATGGTTCAAACTTCGCAATAGTCATGGCAATATCAGCAAGGTTCTTCTGAACTTCTGGTACTTGTCTGTCTTCCCAAATATCATAACTCGCTACAAAAGACATCCAAGTACGCTCATGAGTTTCGCTTTCCTCTGGCATAAACCATTTGGATTGTTGAGCTTGTAACGTTGAACTAGAGATTAAAGTACTTCCTGTTACTAATGCTGAATATTGTAAGAATGTTCTTCGTTTGATCATAATTTAACTATTCCTCTTTTTATATAAAAGTACATTATTTGTAATTAAAATGACATCCCTCTACTTTTAAGAGATATTGATACGGCTGAGTCTGCCCTTGAGGCCAGCTTTCAAAAACAAAGCTGTTACCTTGCAAGCTCTGCTCGTTTTTGTGTTTTAAAAACGTAAATAGAACTTATAAACAGTTAGATGATATTTAAGTGGCTTTTCCTTCACCAAGGACTAGTACTAAACAATAACGTTGTTGTGTAGTTATCTTCTTTTTTGTTAAAGGAGAGGCTATAAGAGACATCTTCTTTTTGGTGGTATTCGATTAAACACATTCAAAAAAGGCTATACTAAAAACACGTAAAATTAACATAAGAGAACACTATGGCATTAACAAGAATGGTTGTCGAAATGGGTATGGGAACCGACCTACAAGGCTCTGATTACACCAAAGCTGCAGTTCGTGCAGTCAAAGATGCGCTTTGGCATAACTCACTCACTATCGCTCCTGCGTTTGGGATTGACAAAGAGCTAATGAAAATAGAAGTATCTATCGGCGTCGCTAAGCCTGATGAGGTCGATATAGAGCAGGTCAAAGCAGTTTTCCCTTATGGTTCGGCAACTATAAATGTAGTCGAAGGTGGTTTGGACATCCCTAGTGATTGCGGCACCAAAACCACGGTAGTTGCGAATGCAGCTGCGACTGTTTTTCTGGATATTGTAGATACTCAACACGCATCGGAGGCTAGTTAATCATGGCGCTTCAAAGAATTATTTTAGAAATGGGAACCGGTAACGATTTATACGGGGAAGACTACACCAAAGCTGCGAAACGCGCAGTTCAAGATGCTTTACATCATAGTTCAATCACCTTATTTCGAACTATGGGAATTGATCGAGAATCAATGCAGGTAGAAGTTACCATTGGCGTACAACAACCTGAAAATATTGATAAGGAAGTAATTGCCTCTCAAATACCTTTTGGTACAGTGACTGTAAATTGCGTTAAAGGTGGATTAAATGTTACTCAGGATAGCGACTTAGTAACCGTTATTGCAACAGCCGCTGTTGCTGCACGATTGGATATTCCAGAAGGGCGTTACGTCTCTGCTTGATCTCAAAGGGGGGGATTAAAATGACACCCCCCTACTTTTATGATGTTTTATCTTATTTACCTTTGCTGTGGCTATCTCATTTTCTTAATCAAATGAGTTTACTATTTCGACCCATTTCAAACTTAGGCAAATTATCTTCAAGTTTTAACCAATTGGCCTTACTTTCCATATAGATATGCACGTTAGGTTTTATGTCTATATCAGTATCTAAAGTACCAGCTGCAAAATGAACGATGGTATCAGGATCGTCTTGGTTATCATCAAGATCGTCTTGAAAAATTAAGCTTGAACCACATTGCTTACAAAATTTGCGTACTGTTCCATTTTCACCAATATAGTTTTGAATGGAATCTTCACCCGAAAGCCAATGGAAGTTTTCACGTTTCGCCTGTGCATATGTTGCGTACGCAGCACCATGAAATTTACGGCACATTTTACAATGACAATTACCCATATTCGGCTCTAAGTAATCTACAGAATACTTAACTGAGCCACAGAGACATTCGCCTGAGTAGGAACTTTTATTTTTTGAAGACATTGAATGAAATACCCCTTATTTTCATTTTGATAGACAAATAACATTGATAGTTATTGCCAGATTCACAATATAGAATAGTAGACCTATAACTGATGCATATGATTTTTATTGAGAGTTTTTCAGTACTTGTTTGTTTAGGTTTATATAAATAACAGGCAAAAAAAAGCAAAGGATCAATCACTAAAGCCGAAACTTATGTGTTGACCCTTTGCTAAGTGCTCACTAGGAGCAATAACCAAAGGAGGATGGTATTTTGTTTATCTTTGACTAAGACTTGTCTTGTCAAAAATATAATCTGAATCCTATTAGGATTTAGATCTAAATATGTTTAAGCTTTACTTCTTAATTTTTGAAGTTGATGCTTTTCTCTTAAATACGTTTTTAACAATGCCAAAGTGCTCAGCCATTGCTTCGCCTCTGAGTTTATGTGCTGTTTGCACGTAAGCTTGAGTGTTTATTGTTGAAAAGCTAAATAATTCTAATGATATATTCTTGTCGTTTTTCATAATTTATCGCCTTTTGTTAAGTAACATTTCTTGCTGTTGAAAGAATAATATTCTTCTACGATGGATTCGACAAACGACTAATTTTCAAGCATGTGTTTAGAAAATCTAACCAATTACAATATATAGATACAGACATGGATAAAAATGAAATATAAAGTTTATCGCGATTGGAGGGATTTACCCCAAACTAGCGATGCGCTTTTTACTAATTCAGAGAAAGAGAGTCTGTTTTTATCGCAGGAATGGTTTGAAGCTGTAACTAAACACATCACCAACACCGAACAAGAGTTATTACTCGCCTGTGTTATTAAGTGTACTGATACTGATGTTGTGGAAAGTGAAGAAAGTGTTAATAAAAATACAGGAATAAATAGCAGCAAAAAACGCAACGAAAAACTACTAGCAGTTCTGCCTATATTAACAAATACAAATAAAGAATGGACCTCCCTATGCCATCGATACAGCTCACTATATTCAGTTATATGTGCGGATGATCAACAACAACAGGTACTTAACTGTTTATGCAAAGGGTTAAAAGATCTCCCATTTGAATATCTTACTTTAGCGCCGATAGCGGATAACGATGAAAAGTTAACAAAGTTACAACAGGCTATGGAAATTTCAGGCATAGAATGTAACCGTAACTATCACTCTTATAATTGGTATCACAAAACTCACGGACAAAGTTTTGCTGAATATATGTCGGACCGTCCTTCCAAGATTCGTAATACCATTGCCCGCAAACAACGCAAACTAAAACGGGATTATGGTTACAAAATTCAACTACATTCTTGTGGTGAATCTGATAACAGTAGTGAATCTGAGAATAGTAATGATATGAGGCAAGCGTTAGCAGACTATCATGCGATCTATAAAAAGAGTTGGAAAGCAAATGAGCAATATGAATCCTTAGTTAAGAATATCACCCACGATTTCACAAAACGTGGTTGGACAAGATTGGCTATTTTACGCGTTAACGGGGAACCTATAGCGGCTCATCTTTGGTTTGTGGTGGAAGGTAAAGCAAATATATTTAGACTTGTTTACGATCAAACGTGGAAGCAATACTCACCTGGTTCAATTCTCATGAGCTATTTATTAGAATATGTAATTGATATCGACAAAGTGGAAGAAATCGATTTTTTAAGTGGTAACGATGCGTATAAAAAAGACTGGATGTCAGAACGTCGAGAACGAGTTACTTTGGTTTGTGTAAAGAAAGTAAAGGAATCAATAAAGCAACCAAAAGGGTTACTCGACAGATTTTTTAAACTCTTAAGAAGATAATATTTAGCCTTAAATAAATGATATTACCTAAAAGTGGGGGGGTGTCTTTTTATAATAATAAAAAGACACCCCCTACTTTTAGGCTGTTTTATAGCAGTACCACATCAAACTGTTCTTGCGTATATAGAGATTCCGCTTGAAAGCGAATCGGAACACCGATAAATTCTTGGAGTTCTGCCAAGCTATCAGATTCTTCATCTAAGAGTAAATCTGTAACATCTAGCGAAGCTAACACTAACAATTCACGTGCATCAAATTGACGTGATTCTCGTAAAATCTCTCTAAATATTTCATAACAAACAGTAGTCGCTGTTTTGATATAGCCACGTCCTTCACAGGTCGAACATGATTCACATAGAATATGTTCCAATGATTCACGAGTTCTCTTTCGCGTCATTTCAACCAAACCTAACGATGATAAAGTCGTCACTGAGGTTTTTGCAGAATCACTTTCTAAGGCTTTTTCTAACGCAGCCGTCACTTGTTCTTTATGCTGTTCTTGTTGCATATCGATAAAATCTAGAATGATTATTCCGCCTAGGTTGCGCAAACGAAGTTGCCTAGCGAGTGTTTGTGCCGCTTCAAGATTAGTCTTAAATATTGTCTCTTCTAGGTTTCGATGCCCAACAAATCCGCCTGTATTAACATCGATTGTAGTCATCGCTTCTGTTTGATCAATGATCAAATAACCGCCTGACTTTAGCGTAACTTTTCTCTTTAAGGATTTTTGAATTTCTTCTTCTACAGAATGAATATCGAAGATTGGGCGTTTACCTTCGTAAAGCTCAATCTTATCAGTGAGTTCAGGAATAAAAGTGTTTGAAAACTCGAGCAAGTTTCTATACGTAGTACTTGAATCAACTTGAATCGATTCGATATCTTCAGCGACAAGATCACGTAATACTCTTTGGACTAACGGTAGATCAGAATAAATCTTACGTGTTTCTGTTTGTAAATCAGAGGCATCATTTACCTTTTTCCATAACTTACTTAAAAAGGAAATATCAGCTTTTATAGCATCTTCTCCAATACCTTCTGCGGCCGTTCTAGCGATGTAACCAAATTTACCTAATTTACTAATCGCATTTGGGGAAACTTCTTCAGTCAGTAATTCAGCTTCTTTCTTATCTTCTTGTCTGCCACTATCTATAATATCTTTGAGTCGCTTGCGCTCTTCATCATCATCTATTTTACTGGAAACTCCGATTGTTTCAGTATCTGGCATTAATACGACATAACGTGAAGGAATCGTTACATGCATCGTTAAGCGAGCACCCTTAGTACCTAAAGGATCTTTTATCACTTGAACGAGGACATATTTTCCTTCATGTAATAGGTGTGAAATTGGAGGTTGCTTGATTTCTTCATCAGGCTCATCGCCATTGAATAGTTGTGCCTTAGGAAAACGCAAATCAGAAGCATGTAAAAATGCCGCTTTTTCCTGACCTATATCGATGAAAGCCGCTTCCATGCCAGGTAATACACGACAGACTTTTCCCTTATAGATATTACCTACAATTCCTTGACTCGAGCTGCGCTCTATCATCAATTCTTGCAAGATACCGTTTTCTAGTAACGCAACTCGAGACTCCTGAGGCGTTACATTTATTAGTATTTCTGCACTCATGATACTTCCTAAAATTTTAAATTCTTTTACTTATATTCATGTTTATTATCAATAACAAACATGAGTAAGCGAACAACAGATCTAAGTTTCTATGTTATTTAGCAAATCTGCTGTTTCAAATAAGGGTAATCCCATTATGCCTGAATAAGAGCCTTCAATGCGTTCAATGAAGGCAGCTGCTAATCCTTGTACAGCATAAGCGCCTGCTTTGTCTTGTGGTTCTCCAGTGTCCCAATAATCTTTAATTTCAACTAATGATAACTGACGAAACAACACTCTATTGCGATTTAGACAATGCACTGTTTCACCATTGTAACTTAATGCAACCGCAGATAAAATTTCATGCCAATTTCCAGACATGCTCGAAAGCATTAGTTTTGCATGTTCAAAATCACGAGGTTTTACTAATAATTCGTTATTCAACACACCTAGAGTATCTGCGCCCATTACTGGTAAGTTTTGAGTTAAATGAATAGGCACAGCTTGTGATTTTTCGATAGCTAATCTTTGTACCAAAATTTCTGGTGATTCATCGACTAAGCAACTTTCGTCAATATCGACGGCGTGTATCGTATATTTAACACCAATTTGGTCAAGTAGTTCCGCCCTACGAGGTGACGCAGAAGCTAATATAATCTCAGGATAATCATTCATTTCGTAAAGTCATTATTAAGTTAGTTTCTACGATCATGTTTAATACGACCAAGAACGATGATTAGCCGGCCCTATGATAAGGATGGTTTTCAGTCACAGTAAAGGCTCGATAAATCTGTTCAGCAAGCACCACACGAACTAAAGGATGTGGGAAAGTTAAAGCAGATAATGACCACTTCTCTTGTGCCATTTGTAATAACTCATGGCTAAGACCATCTGGACCACCGATAATCATTGCAACATCTTGGCCACCCATCATCCAATCTTGCATTCTAGTGGCGAGTTTTTCCGTACTCCATGATTGCCCTTTCACATCTAAAGCAACCACGCGACAGTTGTTTGGAATTGCCGCTTTTATCTTTTCACACTCTTTATTTGTTATGGCGTCTATATTACTATTTTTCATGCGCTTTTCAGCTGGAATTTCTTTTAATACTAAAGCACATTTAGCAGGTAAACGTTGCGCATACTCTTGATAACCTTGCGTTACCCAATTAGGCATTTTTGTTCCAACAGCGATCAAGAAGATATTCATTAAGTTTATATAAATTCTCTAATGTTGATTGTTATAGCGGATATAGGAAATATAGAGTTAACACGATGAAATAAATCTATAAAGGTATATTCAGGACTAATAAAAAGACACCCCCCTACTTTTTACCACTATTGCTTGTTGACTAGTACTTGTTAACTAACCCTTATCAGAAATAGCTTCTTCAACAGATTGATCAGTAGCATCGTCAGCGGCCCAAAGTTTCTCAAGAGCATAAAACTCACGAGTACTTGCTAACATCACATGTACGATAACCGAATTTAAATCTACCAATACCCATTCAGCACTGCCTTTTCCTTCTGTGCCGATAACATCTGCTTTTGCCGCTTTAGCATCAACCACTACACTTTCTGCAATAGATTTAACATGGCGAGTAGAGTTGCCAGTAGCGATGTATAAGATATCTGTCATTGATGACTTTCCGACAACGTCTAGCTTAACGATATCTACAGCTTTCATATCTTCTAAACTGTTTTGGACTAAGTCACTTAATTCATTCATTTTCATATTTACAATTCTGTTTTAGTTTTAATTGGTGTTGCTTGTTTGGTTAGTATAGTGAGCATTAAAAGCGGCATTATGACCAACTTTCATAAAGATTATGCTTTTTTATATATTTAATCACTTTCTTAGGTGTTAAATAACAACAACTTTTGCCTTCATCTATCTGATTTCTAATAACTGTTGCGGAAATATCTAATTGAGTTACATCACAGAAAAAGACTTTCCCAAACGCACTTTCATGTAATTCACTGACATCATTTGTGAGTCTTTGTTGCAGCCAGTCTTGTGACACCTCTTCATTTTCCCTGTTTTCGGTAGCAGAGTATCCAGGACGTGAGGCTACAATCAAATGTACAGTATCGAGAATTTTCTCCCAATCACGCCAACTAGTGAAGGATTGAAAAGCATCCATGCCAACAATCATTCCTAATGATTCAGATTCTCCTATTTCATTACGAATAGAGCGAACCGTATTAATCGTAAAAGAAGCTGTTTGATCTTTAGCCAAGCGATGATATTCGCGTTCATCTATCACAAATTTGGGATACACTTTAATCGCGCGTTTTACCATATTTAAACGATGTTCGGCACTTGCTTCTGGTTGCCAGCGATGCGGTGGTTTCGCACTGGGAATAAAACGTAACTCTGTTAACGAAAGCTTCTCAACAATGTCTACAGCGGGACGTAAATGTCCGAAATGTATAGGATCAAACGTCCCTCCGAGAATCGCAATCATGATATTTTTAAACGAGATAAAATGTATTTAGCTGCGTACATGACCATCTCCAAATACTACGTATTTCAATGAAGTCAATCCGATCAAACCAACAGGACCGCGAGCATGTAATTTATCCGTACTAATTCCAATTTCAGCACCTAAACCAAATTCAAAACCATCTGCGAACCGAGTAGAGGCATTAACCATTACTGATGCTGAGTCAACCTCACGCATAAAACGACGAGTCTTAGTCACATCTTGAGTAATGATACTGTCAGTGTGTTGTGAACTGTACTGGTTGATATGTTGAATAGCTTCATCCAGTCCTTCAACAACCTTAATAGCTAATATTGGTGCTAAATACTCAGTATTCCAATCTGCTTCTGTAGCTGCATTACATTCGATGATGGCTTGTGTTTGCGCACAACCACGAAGCTCAACCCCTTCTTCATCAAATAATTGCTTTATATGAGGGAGTAATTCAGATGCTCGTGATTTAGCTACTAGCAAGGTCTCTAACGTATTACAGGTGCCGTAACGATGACTTTTAGAATTAAAGGTTACATTTAAGGCCTTTTCTGCATTCGCATCATCATCAATATAAACATGACAAATACCATCTAAGTGTTTGATAACAGGTATTAATGAATCCTTAGAAACACGTTCGATCAGGCTTTTACCTCCACGCGGTATGATCACATCGACATGGTCTTTTAAACGCAATAATTCACCCACGGCTTCGCGATCTGTGGTTTCCACAACCTGTACACATTCAGCAGGTAATCCCGCACTTGCAAGACCTGCTTGAATACATTTAGCGACCGCTTTATTTGAGTGAATCGCTTCAGAACCACCACGTAAAATTGTTGCATTACCTGATTTTAAACATAGGGCTGCGGCATCTGCTGTGACGTTTGGGCGGGATTCGTAAATGATACCAATCACTCCCAATGGCACGCGCATTTGACCGACTTGAATACCCGTTGGCATATATTTTAGATCAGTAATTTCTCCGATCGGATCAGATAAAGCAGATATTTGACGCAGGCCTTCTGCCATTTTATCTATACTTTCATTGGTCATAGATAAACGATCAAGCATTGCAGCATCTAGACCTTTTTCTTTACCTGCATCTAAATCCTTAGCATTCTCTATTTTCAACGCTTCGCGTTGTGTAATCAATTCATCTGCAATCGCAAATAGTGCATCGTTTTTAATTTTTGCTTCGACAGCAGCTAATACAGCTGATGCCTTGCGCGCTTTTTCGCCAAGTTCAGTCATGTAGCTTTGAATATTTTGGTTTGTATCTTGTGTCATATTATTTATGTTTTAAGCGATATGCTTGTATTCGTGTTAATTATTAAATGAATAAATAGGTTAAAAGTGGGGGGGTGTCTTTTAAAATACTAATAAATGACTAAACAGCTTCACTTATCATTAATTCAGTTCCCGCCAACATTAAAGCCAATTCTAACAACTCTGACCAGACTCTGCCCAATCCTTTATTCGCTATTTCGCCTTGGCCTTTAGACAAGCGATCAATATCGCTATTCTTTTTGAGAATCACAGACCAATTTGCTGATTGCATCCGTGTTAAGGCTATTTGAAAGGGACGTTGTCTTGGTCGTGCCATTTTTGCTACTACTTGGGATGCAGTCATACCGTTTCTAATTTGAAAACTAGCATTATAAAGCTGACGACTTAAATCACTCAAGGTCCATAAAATCAATTGAATCGGTACACCCTCTTCTTTTAAATTATGATGAATGTGCTGTACTCGAGGTAAATCACCTGCCATGACTGCATTAGATAAGTCAAATATCGAGAATCGTGAGCTATCACTAACCGCCGCTAATACCTGTTCTTCATCGATCAGCGTTTCTGTTTGTGTTGTTTGAGATTGAGGCTGAGAATGACCACCCTCTTGGAATAAAAGTTTAAGTTTATTAATCTCCTGGTATGCCGCCAATAAATTACCTTCGACACGTTCCGTTAATAACCTAACTGCATCAGGAGTAGCGCGCATTCCCAATTGCCTCATTTTTTTACTAATCCAAGCCATTGTTTGTGGTGCAGATAATTCCCACACTTGAATTACAACACCTTGCTTGTCAATAGCTTTAACCCATGCTGCATTGCGCGCAGCACCTACTAATTTAGGAGTTTGAATCAATAATATTTTGTCTTCAGGTATATTATCCATATAGTCACGAATTGCCTGACTACCTGCTTTGCCTGGTGTTTTCATTTCTATACGTAAATCAATTATCTTCTTTTCGCTAAATAACGACAAGCTGCTAGAAACGCCAGTTAACTCTCCCCATTTGAAGGAGCTGTCAGCATGTAATACTTCACGCTCGCTATAACCATTATTTTGAGCATGAGCACGAACCGCATCAGCGGCTTCCATTAATTGATAGGGTTCATCGCCCGTTAGTAAAAACACTTGAGGTGAATTTACCTTACTCCCATTTTGCTGGAGGAATGAAGCTAATTGGTCTGAATTTAATTTCATAATGTGATCATACCGTAATGACTCGTTAATAAAGAAGTCATAAAACAGAGTATTATTCTTCCATAATCAGTGTTCAACAGAAAAAGGCTACCGTTTATTCTATAAGTCATAACCAAAATAGCATTGTTTCAATCTATACTACCCAACAGTACCGAATCGCAAGCTTATTACGAGAAATATCAACAGAAACAACCATTATTCCAGCTATAACCCTGATCAACATAGCTTAGATAACAGTTTGTTAAACGATTCAACTTAATGATTTATCGAATTAAAAGATTATAAAGGAATATTTTCATGAACATGACTAAACTCTCTGTTTCAAGCATTGTTCTTGCTGCAGCACTATCTGGCTGTAGTCAGCAACAAGTTATTGGTGGCTCACAAGTAATCAACGGCTCTGGTGGCTCTCAAGCTTCAGGACATTCGCAAGTATCTGGTAGTTCCCAACAACAAGTTGAGAGTTCAATGCCTGTTATTGCAGCAACTCCTGTTGTTACACCTAGACCTGTTGTAAAACGTGCACCTGTTCGTGTTTATAATAAGCCACAAGTTAAGCGAGTTGTGTCAAAACCAAAAATGACACATTCAGTTCGACGTGGAACTGGCTTACCACCAGCTAAACCAGGTCAATGTTTTGCGAAAGTGAAAACAGCACCTAAATATATTACAAAATCCAAACGCGTATTTATCCAAGCAGCATCATCTAAACGTGTTTTAGTAAGAGCACCACAATATCGTTGGATCTCTAAGAAAGTTTTAGTACGTAAAGCTCAATACATAAATCGTACTATACCTGCACAATACCGTAACCAGACTAAGAAAGTTCTTGTCAGACCTGCATACAACACATGGAAAAAAGGCCACGGTGCAATAACTCGCATCGATAATATGACAGGTCAGATCATGTGCCGCGTAACTGTTCCTGCACAATACAAAAATGTGACTAAACGTGTTCAAGTTAGAGCAGTACAGAAGGTACGTAAATTTATTCCTGCAGTTTATAAAACAGTTAAGCAAAAGCAACGTGTTTCAGGTGCAATATACAAAACAGTTAACCGCCCTGCTCGCTATGCTACCAAGAACTACAGAGTTAAAGTAGCTGGTGCACGTTACATATGGCGCCCAGTACTATGCGCAACTAATGCACCAAAGAACTACAAACATAAATCAAATCACCGTAAAGCTGCAATAGTGCAGAAACCAGTAAAGCGAGCTCATAAGCAACATTACAAACGATCAGCAGCTGGAAGTGCAGGAATTTCTTACGCACAGTATTTAGCAGTAATGAATGCACCGTTAAAGTCTAAATCTAGTCATAAAAAGGCGACTAAGAAAAAAGCAGCAAAGAAAATGATGCCTAAACAAGAAGCTCCTAAAGCAATGCCTAAGCAAGCTGCTCCAAAAGCTTCATCTGAGATAAAGATGGCACCAAAAACTGATGCACAATCAGTGAAAGCATTAGTTACAGATAAAACAGTAGCATCTGCACCAAAAAAGAAAGATAACAAAGCTGAGATCCAACAGAATATCGTTTACGGAATTCAAGCTGCTCTTAAATCAAAAGGTTTCAACCCTGGTAAACTAGATGGCAAGATGGGCGCTAATACTGCAAAAGCATTAAAAGCATTCCAAAGCTCTCGCGGTTTACCTGTTGGAGTTCTATCGAAAGATACTTTCCGTGCACTTGGCTTAGTAAAATAGATTAGTTCGTATGATTTGGTTTGTCTAAGTTATATAAAACTTAGTTAAAGTCGATTAAATTAAGCCTGTAAAAAGTCACTTTTTTACAGGCTTTTTTGTATCTGAAAAACACCTAAGCCATGTTATATTAGCGTCACTAATTTGTTTTCAAGGAATGACACATGGTAGAGACATACGAAAAACTGGGCTTATTTTATTTAGGTAAAGATGTAGATAAAGAAACCCAAGATGCAACTGAAGCGCTTACTCTACTTAAAAACAAAAATTTCACTACACACGCCACTATTATCGGCATGACAGGTAGTGGTAAAACAGGCTTAGGTGTAGGAATTATCGAAGAAGCAGTTATAGATAATATTCCTTCTATTGTTATTGATCCGAAAGGAGATATGGGCAACCTTCTTTTAGCCGACCCAGAATTCAATCCAAAATCATTTGAACCTTGGATAGCTGATGAGGCGAAAAACAAAGAAAAAGATATTGCTGAATATGCTGTAAAAACCGCAGAAATGTGGGAAAACGGTATTACGAGCCATCATCAAGATAGAGCTAGAGTTGCAAAATTTGCGGCTATGAAGAAAACGATCTATACCCCTGGTAGTAGTGCAGGCGTCAGTATTAACGTTTTGAGTTCATTAGAAACACCGCCTGAAGAAATATTAGATGATAGTGATTCTTTTTCTTCTTATATAAATTCAACCGTAAGTAGCTTACTTTCGCTGATTGGTATTGAAGCAGACCCCGTTGAATCTAAAGAATATATTTTACTGGCACAACTCATTACACAATCTTGGTTAAGTGGAAATGATCTGAGTCTTGAAGATCTTATCGGTCGCATTATTAGCCCTCCTTTCAAAAAGATTGGTGTTTTACCTTTAGATGCTTTTTATCCACAAGCTGAACGTTTTAAGTTTGCGACTAAATTCAATTCAATTATTGCCTCACCTACATTCAGTGCATGGTTAGAAGGTGAAACCTTAGACATTCAAAAACTACTATATGATGAAGATGGTAAAGCTAAAGTAGCAATTTTCTCAATTTCTCACCTAAGCGATGAAGAACGCATGTTTTTTGTCACTCTGCTACTTAACAAATTTGTCGCTTGGATGCGACGCCAAAGTGGTACATCTGCACTCAAGACTATATTGTATATGGATGAAATATATGGCTTTTTCCCACCTACTAAAAACCCACCTAGTAAAGAGCCTATGCTTTTATTACTAAAACAAGCACGTGCCTATGGTGTTGGTGTGATTCTTAGCACTCAAAACCCTGTAGACCTTGATTACAAAGGCTTGTCGAATATGGGAACATGGTTTATCGGGCGTTTACAGACTAGGCAAGATGTTGATCGTGTTATAGATGGACTAGGCGGTAAAGTAGGTTCAACTTATGACAAAGATGAGATTCGTAATCTATTGTCAAATATGAAAAAACGCACTTTCTTCCTTAAAAGTGCACATCTTGATGACATTCGTATTTTTGGTACTCGTTGGGTCATGAGTTATTTGAAAGGTCCGTTAAAGAAAGCTGAGATAGCTGAACTAATGGAAACCCAAAAGAACCAACTTGCTATTACTTCTGAGCCTAAAGAAGAAACAAAACAAGCTGCTGAAGCTGCAAAAGCTGATGGTTATGAAAGTTACTCAAATCTTGACAGTAGCGTTCCTCAGTATTTTCAACCCGATTTATCTCGATCAGATAAGTATGTTGCAACTCTAATGGCAGATTGCACTGTGAATTTCTTTAATCAGTCTCGTGGTATTGATGAGGAAGAAGACTATTGCTTAACTCTTGAACTTGATGCATCAGATCGTGATGCAGATTGGGATCATGCTAGCAATGATGAAGATCCGAGTGATCATTTTCCTAACTTGCCAACGAATGCACCTGAAAATGCGCAATATGCTGAAATTCCTGAGTTCTTACAGAAAGATAAACAACTTCGAGCAAGTAAAAAATCATTATCTGACTGGCTTTATCATGAACACGCATTACAGTTATTCCGCTGCAAATCACCCAAACTAGAATCAACTCCATATGAAACTGTAGGAGACTTTAAAACCAGAATAAGCGATGTGTTAAACGACGAAAAAGAACAAGCAATTGAAGTATTACAAGAACGTTATGGTAAGAAAGAAAAAGTATTAATGGATCGTCTTGACCGGTATCAGCTAAGCGTAGATAAAGAACAAGCAGATTCTACTAGTTCTTTTATGAATGTAGGTATAACTGTTCTTGGCGCCCTATTCGGAAAATCACGAGCCTCGATTGGACGAGCAGGTTCTAGAGTATTAAAAGAACGCGGTGATGTTGGAAGAGCTAAAGAACGCGTTGAAAAAGTTGAAGATGACTTAAAAGAACTTGAAGAAGAGCTTGAAGATAAGATTGATGACTTGGTAGACGAGTACGATATCGAAAATGTAGATATTGAAGACTTCCAAATTAAACCTAGAAAAACTGACATCCAAATCAATGATATTGCGGTTGTTTGGCGGTCTGTTTAATTAAACTACTTCAATAGAAACATATATAAAATCAGAGGGGTTTTTTCAGAACCCTCTGACTAGTTATAACATCATATAGACATTACCTTTTGAAATGTACTAATGTACTTATAGGCTCATATCGAGACTGAAGAAGGCCCCTGCTTTCTCCTTTTATAAATATAAATACAAGGTAGATTTGTAGCCACTCCGCGTTATAATTAATTTACTATTTAATAATAACGAAAGCATCTAAGAATCCATGGAAAATATAACAATAGAACCCATTAACCGTGTCAACGGCGAAATCACTATTCCCGGCTCAAAGAGCTTATCAAATAGAATCTTATTACTCGCCACACTAGCAAAAGGCGAAACCATTGTAAGTAACCTTCTTGATAGCGACGACATTAATTTTATGCTTAATGCTTTAAAAAAGATGGGTGTGAGCTATGAACTTTCTAGTGATAAAAGCCAGTGTATTCTGCAAGGCCTAGGTGGCCCTATTAACGCAGGTAATAATGTAACCGAATTATTTTTAGGCAATGCAGGCACTGCAATGCGCCCTCTTACAGCGGCCTTATGCCTTGGTGAAGGTAACTTTGTCCTAACGGGTGAACCTCGCATGTTTGAGCGCCCTATAGGTCATCTGGTTAATGCACTTCGCCAAGCAGGCGCAGATATTGAGTATTTACAAGATGAAAATTACCCACCGCTAAAAATTAATAGTAAAGGCTTACAAGGTGGCCGAGTAGAAATACAAGGCAGTATTTCAAGCCAATTCTTAACTGCTTTACTAATGGCTGCACCACTGGCCACAGGCGATATGGAAATTGTGGTGATTGATGAGCTCGTCTCCAAGCCTTATATCGAAATCACATTACATTTAATGAAACTCTTTGGCGTCGAAGTTGAAAACAACAACTTTGAATCATTTAAAATAACTGGTAATCAAACATATCAATCACCAGGACGTATTATGGTTGAGGGTGATGCATCATCTGCATCATATTTTTTAGCTGCGGCAGCGATTAAAGGCGGCAGTATAAAAGTTAATGGCGTTGGTACCTCATCTATTCAAGGAGATGCTAAGTTTGCTGATGTATTAGAGATGATGGGTGCAAATGTAGAATGGTCCGAAGAATCCATCACCGTCACAAACTCAGGCAAACTCAAAGCAGTTGATGTTGATTTAAATCATATTCCAGATGCAGCAATGACAATTGCAGCAGCAGCATTGTTTGCTGATGGCACTACGACAATTCGCAACATTTATAACTGGCGAGTAAAAGAGACTGATCGTTTAAGCGCGATGGCAACTGAATTACGCAAAGTTGGTGCAATTGTAGAGGAAGGCGAAGATTATATCGTGATCGAACCACCAGCTGAAATTACAGCCGCCACTATTGATACTTATGACGATCACCGCATTGCAATGTGTTTATCTCTCGCTGCAATGGGAAAGAGCTCAATAACTATTAATGATCCAGGATGTACTGGAAAGACTTTCCCAACCTATTTTGAACTCTTTGAATCAGTTATCGAAAGATGAATTTAAAAAGCGTTGAAGTTAATTGAGAGACAATTGCTTTTTAAATAAAACAGTTTAAAAGCAAACTAGGATTTATTGATAATTCGATCGCGAGTTGTTTTTGCTTGAATAAAAAGAGACTCTATTTCTTCTGCGTTACTATTTGAAATAGCTTGTTTAATTTTTGCTAAGTCTTCTTGATAAGCATCAAGAGCATCAAGAATGGCTGTTTTATTCTCAAGGCATATATCACGCCACATCACGGCATCACTCGATGCTGTTCGTGAAAAGCTTTCGAATCCCCCTGCGGCATAATCAAATACTTCATCTTTATATTTTGATTTAGATAGTGAGTTTACGAAAGTAAACGCTAAAACATGAGGTAAATGACTTGTTGCTGCCAACACATCGTCATGTTGTTTAATAGGCAGCATTTCAACCGTTGCCCCGGCAGTTTTCCACATTTCTTTAACTGCTTTTACTGCTTTCTCGTTAGTTTCAGAAGTCGGTGTCAATACTACTTTATGACCTTCATAAAGATCAGAAATCGCGGCTTCTACAGAACTTTTCTCACGGCCTGCTATAGGGTGACCTGCAACAAAATTTGGTGGCAAAACTCCATTAAATGCTAATTTAACTGCATTGATAACACTACCCTTAGCGCTTCCTGCATCGGTGACGATGGTATCTTTATCTAAAACATCGCTAATGTTCTCAAGTATCGTACCAATTGCTCTTATTGGTACTGCTAACAAAACGATATCAGCACCTTTTACTGCTTCTTTTTGATCTAAGGTATAACTATCGATTACACCTAACTCAACGGCTCTTTTCAAATGTGCTTCATTGCGACTGCAACCCACTATGGTTTTACAGTAACCGGCCTTTTTAAGGGCAAGAGCTAATGAACCACCAATGAGACCAACGCCAAAAATACAGAGTTTATTAATCACAGTTTTATGAGCCTTAAAAAAAACATACTAGTGATCTATTCCTAAGGCACTTAATACTTTATCAAGAGCATCTAAACACCTCTGATTATCTTCCGGTGTTGAAATACTAATACGTAAATGATTAGGCAAACCATAGTTAGCGATAGGTCGAACGATGACGGCCTCACGAAGAAGTGCTTCATAAATTGGCATTGCATCTTGTTCAAAATCGATCGTTATAAAATTACCTACAGTTGGGATGTAATCTAATCCCCTATATTGACAGGCAGCGCGCCAAAATTTTATACCTTTGGTATTCATCTCAACACACTTTTCTAAATGGCCATCATCACCTAAGGCAGCTGTTGCAGCCAGTATTGAAACAGTATTTACATTAAATGGATGTCTCACGCGATTCAATAAATCAGCTATTTGCTCATTACAGACCGCATAACCAACACGCAAGCCTGCTAGTCCATAAGCTTTAGAAAACGTTCGGGATACGATCAAGTTAGAAAATTCTTCCAACCATTCTAGTGCATTAGGATACTCAGCAGACTCAACATATTCACAATATGCTTCATCTACAACAACAATTATATGTGCCGGCACTTTATTGATGAATTTCTTTAACTCATCACTTTTTAACCAAGTACCCGTTGGATTATTAGGATTAGCAATAAAAATGACGCTCGTTTTATCATTAATCAACGCTGCCATAGCATCCAAATCATGACCATATGGATTTTCATCATGATCAGAATCTAAGGACTTTGCAATTCGTGCTGTTGCACCCACAGCTTGAGTACTTATTGGATAAACAGCAAAAGCATACTCTGAAAATATAGCTTCACGTCCTTCACAAAGAAAAGTTCGCGCAACCATATCTAAAATATCATTCGAACCATTTCCTAAAATAATTTGTTTAATATCAACAGCAAATTTTTCAGAGATTTTTTGTTTTAAGACAAAACCATTTCCATCAGGATATAAGTCAACCTGTTTTACGGCATTTTGCATGGCTTCAATCGCTAATGGACTAGGGCCCATCGTATTTTCGTTAGAAGCTAGTTTTAGGGTATTAGTTACACCTAACTCGCGTTCTAACTCTTCTATTGGCTTGCCAGGTAAATACGGTTTTAAATTTTGTACACCTGTGACGGCGTATTTATGAAAATCAATACTCATAGTTTTACTTGTTCTATTATGTTAATTTTATTTAGATTATCTCTATTTGCCCTTTATACTTTTATCTAGGGTTACTTCACAAAATAGCTTTAGGGTAAGAACCTAATACACGAATTAACTGTGATTCTAGTGATAGCTCTTTAAGTGCTTTAGAAACCTTAGGATCTTTTGCGTGACCATCGATATCCATAAAGAAATAATATTCCCAATTGGCATTTTGTGATGGTCTGGATTCGATACGTGTCATATCTAAACCATTTGCAGCCAAAGGCGCCAGTAAATGATAAAGAGCACCAGATCGATTTTTTGCAGAAATCATTAAAGTAGTTTTATCTACTCCAGAGGGAGGTACATCTTGCTTACCAATAACCAAAAATCGAGTGGTATTATCTTGGTTATCTTCAATATTTTTCTGAGCGATCTCTAAGCCATACGTTTCAGCGGCAAGAACTCCAGCAATAGCTGCAGATGAACTATCTTCTTTGGCTCTTCGTGCTGCTTCAGTATTACTAGAAACTGGCACCTGTTCAGCATTTGGTAAATTAGTATCTAACCATCGGCGACATTGCGCCAATGATTGTTGATGTGAATATACGGTAGTTACATCCTGCCAGTTTTTATTTTGAGTCATCAAATTTTGATGGATACGCAAACTGACCTCACCACTAATTTTCAATGGAGAATGCATAAATACGTCTAACGTATATGAAATTACACCTTCGGTTGAATTTTCAATGGGGACGACACCATAATCGACCGTACCATTCTCAACCTGAGTGAAAACTTGTTTGATAGAACCCATTGGAACAGTTTCGACTGCGTGACCGAAGTGTTTACTTGATGCTTCCTGTGAGAATGTTCCATTAGGCCCAAGAAAAGCAACTTTGATGCTTTGCTCTAAGGCTAAGCATGATGATATTACCTCGCGATAAATCGCTGTTATGCGTTCATTTGCTAGGGGACCGTTATTATTAGCAGACATCCTGTTCAGAATTTGCGCTTCACGCTCAGGACGGTAAAACCACAAATCTTTTTCACCTGATTCACGCTTAGTTTCAGCCACCTTCTCGGCGCAAGCTGCACGTTGCGACAACAACTCAAGCATCTGATCATCTATAGAGTCTATAGAATCACGTATCTTCGATAATTTGTCGCTGAGTTCACTTGCATTGCCTGAAGTGCTATCTGTTGTCTTGTCCATATTTTATATCTTGTCTTTTCTTTTGTGGTTTAATTTTCTTGTCGTCTGATATTTTTTAAAAACTTAATATTAGTTATTTATTAAGCTTTACGTTGCTCAAAATCCTTCATCATATCAAGTAAAGCATCTACACCTGCTTCTGGCATAGCATTGTAAATGCTCGCGCGCATTCCGCCTACTGACTTGTGACCTTTTAGGGCAACTAAGTTACGTTTTGCAGCTTCATCTAAAAACGTATCATCCAAAGATTCGTCTAATAGACCAAAAGGAACATTCATCCAAGAACGAAACTCTTTATCTACTTTATTATTATAAAAATTCGAATCATCTATCGCATTATATAGTTTTTGAGATTTACGTTGATTAATAGCAGCTATTGCGTTTAATCCACCTTGTTTCTTTATCCACTTAAATACCAAGCCTGCCAAATACCAAGCATAAGTTGCAGGCGTGTTATACATCGAACCACTCTCAGCATGTACCGTGTAATTCAACATTGTTGGAGTAGATTTAGCTACCTTTCCAAGAAGATCTTCACGAACAATCACTAAGGTTAAACCTGCAGGACCTATATTTTTTTGAGCACCAGCGTAAATCATACCGTATTTAGTAACTTCAATGGGCCTCGATAGAATTGTCGATGACAAATCTGCTACTAAAGGAACATTCATATCAGGATTGATATTATCAAAACTACGACTATTAAACTCAGGCTCTTGAGATAACTCTAAACCACCAATAGTCTCGTTATATACATAATGTAAATACGCTGCATTAGGATTTGTATTCCAAGATTGAACCGGAGCTATAGTAGTGTAGTTATTTGATTCAGAACTACTTACAACATTGACCTTACAATACCGGTTTGCTTCGGCAATAGCTTTACGTGACCAAATACCCGTATCTAAATAATCTGCAGACTCTTTTCCATGTAATAAATTTAAAGGAATAGCTGCAAACTGTGAGTGTGCACCACCCTGTAAAAATAGTACTTTATAATTATCAGGAATCGATAGTAACTCTCGTAAGTCAGCTTCCGCTGTAGCTGCAATCTCCATGAACTCTTTACTACGATGGCTCATTTCCATTACAGAAACACCCGTTCCATTCCAATCAAGCATTTCAGCTTGTGCTTGTTCTAATACCTCAAGTGGTAAAGTCGCTGGGCCTGCACTAAAATTGTATTTACGAGTCATTACTTAAGATCCAATCATTTTAAAAATATGTTTCCAATTTTTGGTAAAAACATATCAGTTTTAAGCGTTATTAATAGTAATAGGTGTTGAAAGCGAAATTCCTTTTTCAATTGATGTTTCTAACATGAGCAATAATAACCGTTGCCTAGTAAGCAGTAATTTATCAACTTCTTTCGTATAGTAATAAAAGACCCACTCTACTGCATGATCGCCAGTCTCTTTAACGCCATACTGGAATTCATGCTGCTCTTCTATAAAGATAGATTCATCTAATTTTGCTAGTTCATAAACCGAATTAAAAAGATCTTTGACGGAATCAGTAGGTGTGTCATAAGATATTTTAAAAATCAAACTTTCGCGTAAACCTTTGGCTGATGCAAACTTAGATAAATTATGCACAGTAAAATCACGCAATTTCGAATTCCTAATCATAACTCTATGATTAGTGGGAATATTTAAAACAACAGTATGAAAGACTTTAGTTTTATGAACCCTGCCATAAAACAACTCATTATCTTGAAATTGAATAATATCGCCTTCAGAAAGCATATCGCTATTAAGTATGATCAAACCATTAAAAATATCAGGTGCCCAAATATTTGAGGTCAAGGCAAAAAACACCCCTATCAATCCAATTACGCCACCTGCTTCAAGAACTGAATCAAAACCGAGTAAACGAATAACACCCACTAACGCAATGATGCCAATAAAGATACTACTGAAGATACTTAATAAACGAGTTTGGTAGGTTGAAATAAACCTAGTCTCATCATTTATTTCACGTTTTTTACCGTACAAACGAACTAAAAATCCATGAGCGATATGCATTGCTAGATAAGCAAAGTAGATGATCGCCAAAACACCTATTATATTGATTAAAAAGGTTTTATTAGTTTTATCTTGAAAGAACCGAAAATATCCATAGGCAAGTATGATAAGCATATTTAATGCTCTAAAGACCATAACCTTACGTGAGAAATTTAATTCTTTTTCTGGCTGATTATAAACCTGAGTGAGAATGACTTTGGCGAATAACATTAACACCAAATTCACGCCGATAAGTAGATAGCCAAAACTATCTAACTTATCGATAAATGAAGAGAGGGTATCTATCATGCTAAGCATTCATTTAAACAGAATCTGATTACTTAAAACTAAGCAACCATCGTTTAAAAAGACACCCCCCTACTTTTAAGTGATATTACATTTTTGTAGTTAAAAAATGTAAATAGCTTTATACAAAGCCAAGCTGTTTTTAGTGAACTGATTACTCTTCTTCGCTTGTAGAGTCTTCAGTTGAAGTTCCACTCTCGACATTAGCATCGTTATCATCAGAAGTAGAAGACTCATCAATTACATTTTCATCAATGCCATCGTCGACAATAATCGGATTACCATCTTCATCAAGTTCTTCTTCATCATCACCCATGTTTGCAACACGAACTAATTGAGTTAAGTTTTCACCATCGCCCAATTTGATTAAACGCACACCTTGAGTATTACGACCAACAACTGAAACATCCTGAACTTTAGTTCGTACCAAAATTCCGCCATTAGTAATAAGCATGATCTCGTCTTCATCGGTCACTTGAACCGCGCCAATCGCGGCACCATTACGCTTAGAAGTCTGAATAGCTATAACACCGCTACCACCACGCTTTTGTGCAGAGAACTCTTCAACTTCAGTTCGTTTACCATAACCATTTTCGGTTGCCATTAATAAGCGACCTTCATTTATTACTATTAACGCATTAACTTTGTTGCCTTCTGGCATTTTGATACCACGAACACCAGCAGCTGTTCGACCCATCGCACGCACATCGGACTCTTTAAAGCGAATCGCTTTACCTTGTGTAGTAAACAGCATCGCCTCGTCGTCTTTCTCAGTCAG